>NZ_FUYE01000017.1 GCF_900167535.1 Prosthecobacter debontii | reverse complement strand
TTGAATGCCAGCTAAATTGAACCTTGTTTTCTTTCAAACAAGCCACGCGTTATCCACACGCAGCGCACAATTTAGCTTTCGTTTTTGTCTCTCCAAATTCCTCAAACTCACTCGCCCTAGAGGCTCATTCGCTCTCGTAATCTGAAGATGTTGTTTTCTGAAAGATCCATTTCTAATCCGCTGAAAGTGAACCGCTTACAGCGTCTCGCTTCCCTCGTCTCAGCCGCTCCTGTTTCGGTGGCGGATTGGCAGTATGGACAGTTCCCCGCTCCCCGCAACCTCTTTCTGCTCCTTTTTTAAAGTTTTTTGACCAAAAAGGCCGAAAAACACCCCAAAATTGGCGGTTTTTTCAAATCGCTCTTTGTTAGACTCACCCCTCTAACTTCTTGTATGTTCACCGTTGCGAAGGTGTAAGCTAAAACAGGCATTCGACGGCACTTCTAAACCGGGCTCAGCCACCTCTATTGAGGGATATCCCTCGCGAAGTTCATGTTGGACGAATCTTCGTTTGTCCCACCCGCCCCCAAAACCTCATCCGAGGGATGCCATCGGTTGTTTACGATCTCCAAAATTGGCCTCACGCGGTCAAAAACTGAACTCTCATCCTAAAATCCAACCGGTGTATGTATAGAATACCCGAAGCCATGGATGAGAGACGTCGCATCTGACACTTGTCTTGGCAGCAACTGCCTCTCCTCTCAGATCATTAACGTGACAGACTGTAAATTGAAGGGACCACTGACATCCTGGCTTTCGAAGTTGGGGTGTCATCGCCATGAACTCCTTCATCTCTGCGCGTCGTTTTCTCCTTCCCTCAGCCTCTCTGCGTCCTCGCATGCTGGTCACGCCCACTCAGATTCAGGCAGGAAACCCTGCTTGCACCCGAGTCATCCCACGCGTTCACCGCCCTGAGTCCCCGACACAGACTCAGACTCCCTCGACTCGCTGAGCTCAATCCCCAGTCGTTTGCGCCATGGAAATGCCACCTCCGATCGAAGCCAACGAACCAGCCATCCGCCAGGGGAAGAACCGTGGAGGGTGTCTGCTGCTCGTCATTGCCACCCTCCTGCTCATGGCCTTGGCCGCGTGGTTTTTCATCGCAGGACGCACCACTCCACCCGTGCCTGATCCAGGTCTGCCCAGTGCGTCGCCGGGTAAGCCGCTGTGACGCGAGCGGTGAAGGTGGGTCTGGGTTGACAAACCAATGCAATGACAACCTTCAGACTTTAGAAGTTGTCTTGCTCTCCATGTTTAGAGCAGCGCCTTTAGGCGGAATCGATGATGCTTCGATGACGCAAAACGGTCCGGCTGAAGCCGGGGCTCCGAACTTCGAGGTAGCGTCCTCTTTCACTGCACGTTTTTGACGGCAGGCAGCTTTTGTTTCAGGGTCAGCACCGGAGCAAACAGATCACCGTGCTTTTTCAAACGTCGGATCACCTCCTTGGCTTCGAAAACGGGAGGCTTTTTGCGTTTCACAGCCGACTTCACCTCCGCCCAGGTCAAGGGAGTCGAAACGGTAGGCCGCTCTTTCGCTCGCAGGGAATAGACGTTCACGGTGGTTTTGTGGTCGTCGTTCTGACTCCAGTCCACCAGCACTTTTCCCTGCCGCAATTTCTTCAGCATCTTCGAGACCACCAACTCAGGTCGGGCCTTTTCCAAGGCTTCCGCAATGGCTTTGGCAAAGGCCTTGGTGCGGGCATAGGTCACGGGCGTATTCAGCGGCACATACACCTGCAGGCCCTTGGAGCCGGAGGTCTTGGGGAAGCTTTCCAGACCCAGGGTATCAAACAGCGCTTTCAGATCCAAAGCCACTTGGCAGCAGCTCAGCACATCTGCCGGAGCTCCGGGATCGAGGTCAAAGGCTAAGGCCGATGGACGTTTGCGAGCCCGCGCCCGATGCAGGAAGGTGTGCACCTCCAGATTGGCAAGATTGGCCACCCAAACGAGGCTGGGAAGATCCGCCAGCACGCAGTAATCAATGACACCGTCCTCCTTTGGCACGCGTGTGGTCGTGATCCACTTCGGTGCATGAGAAGGACACTGCTTCTCATAGAAAAAGAAACCGTCCACGCCATCGGGATACCGCTTCAAAGAGACCGCACGGTCCTGAAGATGCGGCAGAAGGTAAGGGGCCACCTGGATGTAATAGTGGATGACATCCCCTTTGCTAAAACCCGTCTTGGGATACATCACCTTGTCCAGGTTACTGATGGGCACCTTCACGCCCTCGACATCCAGTTCGGTTTGAGTTCGGCTCATCTCAGTGGGTAGCTACGCGGGTTGTTCACGCACCACCTCACGGGCACGTTTATCATCTCTCAGCCCCAGGAAAACAGGCTGGCGCATGCGCCCGTCTCGGGTCCATTCGGCAAACTTCACCTGACAAACCAAAGCAGGCTTCAGCCAGGTGCAGCGCTTCATCTCGGCACGCGTGATTCCTTGGCCCCAGCGTCCGCCACTCTCGACAGGCAAATTGGAAAACGGACACTTCTCCCGCACGAGGGGCTGGAACTGCTCATGCAACTCACGCAGAAGCTTGCCGCTGAATCCTGTGCCGACTTTGCCCGTGGAGACGAGCTTGCCTTTTTCATACACCCCAACGATGAGCGCACCCAGGTGTCGTCGACTGCCTGAAGGCGGAGTGTAACCACCGATCACCACTTCTTGTTCGGCTAGAAGTTTGAGCTTGATCCACTGTCCGCTCCGTCGGCCCGCTTCATAGCTGGAGCCCATCTTCTTACCGATGAGCCCCTCCAGCTTCAGTTTGGCCGCTTCTTTGAGGAGTGTTTTCACATCGCCCTGAAGTGAGGCTGAAAAACGCACGATGTCAGACTTTCCCAACAACGCTTGAAGTTGGTCTTTCCGCTTGTCCAACGTCTCCTTGAGACAGCTACGGCGTCCCTGTTTGAGCAGATCAAAAACATAATAGCGCAACGGAGGCTGTTCCTGGCCCAGGTCATAAGCTTGGAGAGCCTGGAACGATGAGCGCCCGTCTTCATCCAGAGCGACGATTTCACCATCAAGGATGCAGTCGGGTAACTTCATTCGCTCCAGCGCCTCGATCACCTCGGGAAATTTATCCGTCATCTCATTTTCAGTCCGAGAGATGAGTCGGGCTTTACCGCTTTGCATCACCGCCAGGGCACGATAGCCGTCGAACTTCACCTCATAAATCCAACCTTCATCTTCCGGTGCTTGCTCAACGAGGCGAGCCTTCATCGGCTCGATGAAGGGCAGCGGCTTAGCGGTCCTCGGAGTCGCTTTTTGGGTTATTCTCTTCGGCGTCTTGCTCTTGGATTGAGATTGGGTGATCCAGGCCTCATTCGCCTCCAGTTGCTTCATCGTCTTACCGGAGAGGGCCGAGGTATTGTCCGCACGTTTGCCGATGGGCTTCATGTCCGCTCCGCCTTTGATCAGCAGCCATTGCTTCTCGTCACGCAAGCGCACCAGATACCATTCCCCGTGCAGTTTCTTTCCCGAGAGGGTGAAGTGCAGTTTACCCCCTTTCAGCTCTTTCAGCGGGGCTCGACTCTGGGCTTCATAGCTGCCGTAATCCCACACCATCACCGTGCCGCCGCCATACTGTCCCTGGGGGATCGGCCCTTCGAAATCCCGATACGCCAGCGGATGATCTTCCACCTGCACCGCCAGTCGTTTCTCTCCCTTTTCATACGGCATGCCTTTGGGAACCGCCCACGACTTCAACGCGCCACCGAGCTCCAAACGAAAGTCGTAGTGCAGGTGCGAGGCCGCGTGCTTCTGCACCACGAATTGCCTTGGTCCGCCAGCCTTCGCCTTCGCCCGTTGATTGGCAGGTTCCTGAGTGATGCCAAAATGGCGCTTCCGCTGGTATTCCCTCAGAGACATAAATCCTGTTAGGCCGCCCTCTTACCGGTTTTGGATCTCCGCGCGGAGCTTTTCTTTTTCGCGCTTGTGGTTTTCTTGGGGGCTTTCCGCGCTGCCGTTTTGCGCGCCTTAGTACGACTGCCCCCGGTGCTTTTCGATGAAGCTGTCTTCAGGCTCTCCTGCAACACGGAGACGAGATCGATCACATTGGAGGGCTTGCGACTGCGCTTAGCTTTCGTGGGTTTTCCCTCATCTCCGTGGGCCACTTTCTCCTCGATCATTTCCTCCAGCGCCTCTTTGTATTCATCCTTATACTGCTCCGGCTGCCAGGGGGTGGTCATGCTATCAATGAGCTTTTCCGCCATGGTGATCTCCGCCTTCGCCGGGTTGGTGCCTTGAGGGGCCTTCAATTCGGAGGAGTCCAGGAGTTCATCAGGGAAATGCATGAGCTCCAGCATCAGGTTCTTCCCTTGCGGTTTGATCGCAGCGAGGTGTTGCCTCGTCTTGATGACCACGCGGGCGATGGCGATTTTCCCCGTCTTCTCCAGGGCATCTCGGAGCAGAATGTAAGCCTTCCCGCCTCCCTTACCCGACTCCAGATGATAGGGTTTGTAAAAGAGCAGCGGATTGACCTCCTGCATCTCCACGAAGTTCAGGATATCCACGGTCTGTGTGGCCTCCACATCCACGCGTCGAAAGTCTTCCTCGCGGATCACCACGAACTGGCCTTTTTCATACTCGTAACCCTTCACGATTTTCTCCCAGGGCACTTCCTTGCCATCCACCTCCGCGACTCGTTTGTAATTCACAGGGCTCAGGTCACTGCCGCGTAACAAACGAAATTGCAGATCTTCACGACGCGTCGCTGGATGCAGGGACACAGGGATGGAGACCAGCCCGAAGCTGATGGTGCCTTTCCAAATCGCTCTCATGTGGGGGACGGTGTTTCATGAGAATCGCTCGCCCACCTGCATTCGCGTCTGAAGAACTCACCGCCTCAAGACACCCCGAGCGGCTCTTTCCCCAGCTTCTTGGCAAAACGCTTCAGCGCCTCCACCTCTTCCTCCCAGGTCATGCGCTCCAGTTCTTGCGGCCAAGCCAACAGTGCCGTCAGCCAGGGCTCCAGCCGAGCCACCTCTCCCGAGACATAACCGTGAATCATCTCGGTCACTTCCGCGACACGCGTCTGGGGAACTGGCAAAACGATCTGCAACGGGAAGCGATGCTGGAAGACCCCGAGAGGAAACTCCGCGAGCGAATGCTCTGGATGCAGGCTGCGATACAGACAGCGCACGAGGCTCCCCAAGGCATGTCGGAAACCTGAAGGCAGAGGGCCGATGCCCTCGGGCTGGCGGCTCAAAGCGAGCTGCAGCCTTTCTTCACCCGGCTCCACACGCAGCCACCACGGCTCGCCCTGCCAAACACCGGCCCGATTGAAAGGCGGACGATACTCCAGCAGCAGCACACGCTCCAACTCCACCGCTTCCGCAGGGGTGGCACAGGCACGCCACTCGATCCGCTGAGTCCGCTGCACCAGCCGCAAGGTGCGGCGGGCATTCTTCTCGGGCGTGACGTGTCGGTAGCTCGTCAGCCGTGCTTTGAGGTCGCCCGATTGACCGATGTAGAGCAGATCATTCCCTGCCTTGCTGGCAAAGAAAAAATACACTCCTGGACTTGAGGGCAGTCCCTGAAAGAACTCCCCTCCCAGCCGCTGCAGCAACGGGCTCTCCAGATGAAACAACTTCATCTGGCGGCCTGCGGAGCGGGGGAGAGTCATGCCTGTATCCTAACGACTCTCCAGCCAAAAAGCAGCGCGAAAATGAATGAAACCTTCAGCGATTCACAAACTCATCCCGGCTGACTTGCCCATTGCCATCGTGATCGAAGGCCGCAAAACGCTCCCGAGCACGGCTTTTCTCACTCAGGCCATCGGTGTATTCCTCCAGGCTGAGGCTGCCACTGGCGTCTTGATCCCAACGCTGAAAAACAGCGGCGAGATCCTGAGGACTCTGGGTTTTCCGCTTGGGTCCTTCCTTGCTGGCGGGCATCCCCTCCTTCTTGCGCGCCCTTTCACCCGCTAAGATCTCAGCGGGGATGGGGAGCGGTGCCGGAAGCGTCTTCCGCCAAGCCCGAATCGCCGCAGTCATCTCCGCCGTGCGTTCAGGTTGGCTCGAGACGAGATTGGTCTGCTGGGCGCGATCTTGAGCCAGATCATACAGCTCCGTTCGATCCCCTTCCCGGTTCATGACCAAGGTGTGAAACCCCTCTCGCATGGCCAGTTGGGGCCAATCGGCTTCTTTGCTATTCGGCCCCCGCCACTCCCAGAACAGTGGTTGCGGGCGTTCAAAGGGCTCCCCGCGCAGAGCGGCCATGATGTTCACGCCGTCACTCTGATAGCCTGCAGGTCCCTCCAGCTTTAGCGCCGCTAGAAGGGTGGGCATCACGTCCACCCCAGCCAGGACGCTGGTCTTATCCACACGCCCCGCAGGCACATGCCCCGGCCAGCGCACCAGGAAAGGCACATTCACGCCGCCCATGTAGAGGCTGCGCTTGCGCCCGCGCAGGCCTCCAGTGTCGCCAACACTGTAGTAAAACTTATCGTTAGGCTTAGACATGCTATTTTCCGGCCCATTGTCGCTGGAGAAGATGACGAGCGTATGGTCCGCCAGTTTCAGCTCATCCAGCAGATCCAGCACACGCCCCACCTGAGCATCAGCACGGGTGACGGCGGAGTAATAGGTGCGCTGCGGCTCCGGGGTATCTGGATAAGGTGCTTTCTGCTCCTCCGTCGCGGCGACGAGGTGATGGGTCTCATGGAGCCAGAAGTTGATGTAAAACGGCTTTCCTTCCGACTCTCGAATGAAGCGCAGCACATGCTCGGCGGCGGCGATGGTCTGGAACGAGGCCCCGGCACGATCGTGCGCTCCACCGGCCTGCTTCTCCACGCTGGTGCCTTCGAAGACGTTTTTGCCCGGCCCAGTCCAGACCGCCGCATCGTCATAACCATAGGCGGCGGGTAAAGGAGCCTCGATCCCCACGCCATTTCCTGACAGATGCCACTTGCCAAAGTGACCGGTGCGATAGCCTGCCTCATGCAGGACCCGGGGTAACAGCGGAGCCTGCGGGTCCAACCAATCCGGCATGCCACGAGCAACGTTCTCTGCATGCCCAGCGAAATGCTGATGCACCTGATGACGTGCGGGATACTGCCCCGTGACAATGGCGGTGCGGCTGGGGGAGCAGACGGGATTGCACACAACGAATTGCTGAAAATCCGTTCCTTCTCTGGCTAAGCGGTCCAAGTTGGGGGTCTTCAGATGCGGGTGCCCATGGCAGGCGAGATCTCCCCAGCCCCAATCATCGGCATAGATGAATACGATGTTAGGCCGATCTACCGCCACCCCCATCGATGGCATGAAACAGCCCACGAATAACCCCAGGACGAGTCGGCCTGATAACCGCGATAAGATCGAGTTCATAACAAGCGGGTAAACGGATTAGCGGCTAGCCTGGGTGGAGCCCAGCTTCTCTAATGCTTTGGCAAACCTCCGACCGATCTCTTCCTGAGCGGCGGTGTCAAAGTGGACGTTATCACCGATGTGGGTCTTCAAATCACGTGCATCCACGCAGCCGGTGTTTGCTCGCTTGCCGGGCAGAGCCAGCAGGATCTCATTCATGGCCGCTTTATCCGTCAGACGTGAGACATCTCCCATCTCGCCGATCGTGCAGGCGATGAAAGGCAAGTCGGGTTGACTCAAATCCGCCCGCAGATCATCCACCAGTTTCAGCAATCGCTCTTCATGCAGCGGTAGGTCGGTCGGTTTGGCATTGGCCTCGCCTTGCAGCCACAGCACCCCGCGCAGCCGACCCTTCACTGGAGCCGTCTCTGTCAGCGCCAGCTTCACACGCCGCAGGGCTTCATCATACAGTTTAGCACCCTTTTGCCACAGTGTGATGGAGGAGCCTCCCACGGCTGCGGGCACGAGCGCCACCACCGCCTGAGGCACCTGAGCCGCCATCTCTTCCGCAAAGGCTAACCCGGGGCCCACGCCTGCATTGTCGTGTCCGACGAAGGTCTGAGCATCCCCCACCAGATGCAGCGGATGCCGGGCCAGATACCAGTGGTCATCACGCAGGTGCATCATGATCACACGCGGATCACGTTTCGGGGTCTCAGGCATGAAACCGCGGCCCTTCATGTTGGACTGGCCGATGAGAAGGTAGAGATCCACGTGATCCGTGCCCTCGGGAAGCTGGGTCACCTCGACCGACTGGAGCGGTGGATGCGTCGGCGGCGGTGTATTGATGCGGCCTTCCTTGCTCTTCGCTTTAGCTTGAGCCTTACCTTTCTTCGCGGTTTTCTCGGCCTTCACCGCAGCCTCCGCCTGGGCCGCATGAGGCAGGGTTAAAGGAGCTGCCAAGGACAAACCCAACCAAAAGGAGAGTAACAAATGAGGTTTCATGAGATTTCAAAAAACGGGTGCAAGAGATCCAGTTTGGTTAGGCCTTGGGGCGATGCGCAGCGAAGGTCTTCTGATGATGCTGCATGATCGCATCTCCCTTCACATCATAGCTACCAGTCACCGTATGCGGGACCTCCGGAATGGAAAGAAACTGATGAGAAATGCCGAGCTCTTTGAGATAGGCGGAATACTGGAGATTGAAGTCGTAGTTGAAACACTTCGTGCCATCCCAGATAAGGATGTTCAGCGCCGGACGCTCGGCTTGAGGCCGTGCTTGATAGGCCTTGGCGAGATCCCAGGCATTGTAACCCAGGGGTAGAAAACGCAGCGTTTCGGACTCATAGCCTTCATTGTCCTGGATGTGTTTCTCCGGTCCATACCCCGAGCCACCGGGGGCCACGGAGAGGAACAGCTCGGGGTGCTTGAACATGATCCGGGTGGTGCCGCGTCCCCCTTGAGAATAGCCCTCCAGCGCTCGCCCTTCACGCGTGCCCCAGGTGCGATAAGTGGCGTCAATGTGCGGGACCAATTCCTTCACGAAAACCGACTCCCCCATCCCCTGCTTCATCTCCGGCATGTCATACCAGCTCACCGGCCCGCCATTGGGAAACACATAGATGGTGGGCTCGATCGTTCCCTTCGCGATGGCTTCATCCACATAACGTGCCAGCCGTGCCGCCTTGTTTTCCGCACCGGGCCTTCCTCCATGCAGGTGATAAACCACCGGATAACGTGCCGCGCCTTTCTCGTATCCCGGTGGCAGATAGATGTAATACCCCACCTCAACGCCCATGGAGGGGCTGGTGAAGGTGGCATGCTTCATCGTCGGCGGCAGGATCTTCGCCGCCCACTCCGCATTCTCCAGCGGTGCCACCCAGCTAAAGGCGGGTTCCGCTTTCTTTTTCTTCGCCGAGGTCACTTTCGGATCCGACTTCTTCGGAGCTTGCCCGTGAGTCAGGGGCACGGAGCATCCAAGGGCGAGGATCAGTAGCGAAGGTAACAGACGAGGGGAAAACATCGCCCCACAACGATCTCACCCCCGCCCGTCTTCCAGACATTCTGCATCCGCATACCTGGCTTTACCTAACCGATCATTCTTTCATCACTCTTTCTTCGCATGCTGCTTGAAGAACTTCACGATCAGTGGCGGACCGTCCTTGAGAAACTCATGCCCACCCGGATGCAGGGCCGTCACCACCGGGGTGCCGATGGCGGAGGGATAGAGCGTGCAGTTGGCATCCTGATCCCAGGTCATGCCTTCCCCACATTGATTCAGCTTGCGCACAAAGTTGATCGTCGCCTGCTGCCACTCGAACTTCACCAGCGGATCGTTTTCACCCGCCAGATGCATCAACGGTTTGGGTTTCAGCTTCGACAGACTGCGTGTCGCCGGAGCAGCCGAGGGGGCCAGGGCCGCAAAGACATCCCCACGCTCCGCCCACAGCAGGTAGGTGAAGCCGCCGCCGTTGGAGTGACCCATGCTGTAGATGCGGCGGGTATCCACGCGATAGTCGGCCTTCAGACTTGCCAGCACGGCATCGAAGAACTTCAGGTCGCGGTCGCCCTGATCACCGGCGGCGTGTTGCCAGCCGGGCTTCTTACCCTCGGGATCCGTCAGCCGCCCGGGGGTATTCAGCCCCTGCATGTAAACCACCAGCGCCTCAGGCCACAGGGTATGCATGGAGAAACTGCGTACCGCCGAGGCCATGCGCCCACCGTGACCGTGAAAGGCAAACACCACCGGTGCAGCCACCTCATGCGCTGTCGCGGGGATGTGCAGAAGAGCCTCCCGAGTGACGCCGTCCACCTGCCATTCTTTGCGAATCAGCGGCTCCGCAGCCACAGCTCCGCTCACCATGCCACATGCAGCCAGGAGGAAAAGAAAGAATCGTCTTTGCATGCCTCTGTAACGCAGCACTACGCCCCAGGTTGCGTGGACAGAGATCGTTTCTGCTCTCATCTTTTCGCGACCGGTGTTATCATCCCTCACCATGACGCTCGCTGACTTCTGCGCCTACTGCCTCTCCCTGCCGCACGTGGAAGAGACCATGCCCTTTGGCCCCGAGGCTCTGGTTTACAAAGTGGGGGGCAAGATGTTCGCCCTCACCGTGCCGGAGGATTACCCCGCCAAGGCCAACCTCAAATGCGACCCCGACCGCGCCATCGAGCTGCGGGATCGCTATGAGGACGTTCAACCCGGCTACCACATGAA
Organism: Prosthecobacter debontii; assembly: GCF_900167535.1. Lineage (NCBI taxonomy): Bacteria > Pseudomonadati > Verrucomicrobiota > Verrucomicrobiia > Verrucomicrobiales > Verrucomicrobiaceae > Prosthecobacter > Prosthecobacter debontii. The sequence goes on along the minus strand of NZ_FUYE01000017.1, from coordinate 128,623 downwards.
CAAGCGGCATTGGAACACGGTCACCCTGGAGGGCCGCCTGACGAATGCCCTGCTGCGTGAGCTCATCGATCATTCGTATCAGCTCGTCATCGCCTCGCTGCCCAAAAAAGTGCGCGAGACCTTGCCACCGCTCACCTCCTGATGCCCCGGCCAAAGAGGGGCGCCCTTTCGATACTTCTTATAGGAAAACGCAGCGCGCTTTTTCCACCCCAACCAACCCTCACATGTCGCATCAAGCCACCATCCGCTGGGCTCGCCAGGGCCCAGACTTCCTGGAGCGTCGTTACTCTCGGAAACACACCTGGCACTTCGATGGTGGAGCGGTCATCCCCGCCTCCCCTTCCCCCAGCATCGTGCCCGCTCCGTGGTCAGACGCTGCCTGCGTGGACCCCGAGGAGGCTTTCATCGCCTCCGTAGCCAGTTGCCACATGCTGTGGTTTCTGCATGTCGCCGTGGATGCGGGGTTCATCGCCGACCGCTATGAAGATGCGGCCATTGGCGTGATGACCAAAAACGAGGACGGCGTGCCCTGGATCAGTCACATCACCCTGCATCCCCAGGTGACCTGGAGTGGCGAGGTCAAACCCACTCCCGACCAGGAGGCCCACCTGCACCACGAAGCCCACCGCCGCTGTTTCATCGCCGCGTCCATCAAGACGCGGGTGGAGATTGAATAGAGAATAGAGCAGTTCGGAGCCCCGCTTTGAGGCGGAATCCAGGATCTCCCGCCCCAAGCGTCCGGCTGAAGCCGGGGCTCCAACCTTGGAAACCGCTCTGCCCTCTGACGACGCCTACTCGTCACTCGCCTTATGCACCACCATCTGAGGGAATGGGATGTCCCAGCCATGACGGGTGGCGGACTCCAGCGCGGCACGTTGCATCACCCGGGTGAGCCCGGGGTAGTTCGGGGCCTGACTGCCCGCAAAGACCCCGACAATGAGGAAATTCAGCGAGGAATCCGCCGCCGCTTCGAACTCGACAATGACATTCACCAGTTCGTCTTCACGCATGGTTTCTAGCAAAGCCGCGCGCACGTCCGCCTTCAGCAGTTCAGGGATTTCATGTGGAGCCTGAGCCTGATGGCGATAGTCCAAGCCGAGGGTAATCGATCGAGCAAAGCCACCTGAGAGGCCCGCCACGTCCATGCCCATGAAATCCGCCAGCGGTATCCAGCGCTTCAGGCCCCCGCCATAGACAATCTCCACATGGTCAGGTGTTAGGTCGGTGATCTGCGCCATCGTCGTGCCACCCAGCAGCACCCAGGAGCGTTTGGGAAAAGGAAACCAGGGCTCATCCAGCGCGCCGGGGCGTGAGACCATCCCGCTCAATTCCTCCAACGGTAAGCGTAAACCGGGGCCACCGATCACCGAGTTGGTCAGTTGCGTAAACATGTGGATTTTCCCCACCCGCCAAGGCACGCCGTTGATCGTCACCCGCTCGCCTTCCCGCACCGATCCCAGGTTCAGCAGAAACTGGAGTTCCTTCAGATAACGGCCAATGCCGGACTTAGCCGTCATGATCAGACCGCCGATGGCGATCAACGCCAAGCCACCGAGCAGCCAATCTCCCCGCGCATACAGCACCAGCAGGGCACACACCGCCGCAAGCACGATGCTACCGCCCTCATGCACCACATCCAGCACGCGAGCAGAGAAACTCAGCTTCTCATACTTCCGCACCGGCACGAACTTGAACGCATAGTAGTAAGCTGTGCGCACCCCGAACAACACCACCAGAAAGACCAGCAATGCGAGGCTGATATTCACCGCCCGCACGAACACGAAGTTCTTCACCTGCCCGCCGAGCTCCGACCAAAAAGTCGTTCCCGAAGCATCCAGTTCTTTGAGCTGATGTTTCACCACCGCGATGCGGTTGCGTACCTCATCGAGTCGGGTCTGCCAGCGCAGACTCGTCGCCTTCAGTTCCGCGCGCACCGGTGAGTCGGCTTTCACCTCGGTGCCCAAATCCGCTTGAGTCGTTTCCACTTCCTTCAGGGCATCGAGGGCCTGCTTCTCCTCCGCATTCAGGCGGCCCAACTCATCCTGGAGAGCCCGCACTTCTCGGGGACGCCGCGTCAGCTCCCGCAGATCGGCAAACACAGGGGAGAGGAACTGGCCCAACTCATCCTGAAGCTTTACAGGTGCTTCATTCGCTCGAAGGCTCAGATCTCGCAGGGAATCCGCCCCGGTCACCAGCACGTTGAAATCCCGATCCACCTCCTGCGTCCGCTTCTCGAGACGCGTGATTTCCGCCTGGATCGCCTCCTTGCCGCTCTCGGTCGTCTCAGCCCGCAGTCTGCGCCGCTGCTCTTCCAGTGACTTGCGTAGCGCGGCCTTCGTGTTCAGCAGCGAGATCAGCGTGCTGGCTTTATCTGGCTCAGGCTCCAGGGGCACCACGCCCGGGGGGGACGTCGGTGGGGTCGGCACGGCAGGTGCTGTAGCAGGCGTTTCAACCGCTGCGGGAGGCGCCGTCGTCTCGACCAATTTCGCTTTCCCTTCCACCGACTTGACTTCCTGAGCCTGGGCAGGCAGAAGCCAAAGCAGCATCAGAGCCATTCCCCATTCTCTCGCCTGAAACATCCGAATCCATTGCATGCCTTACTACACCGCTCACGCCGTGGTTTTGCAAGTCGGGCTGTCTTTAGCCGAGGTTCAGACAATGCCTGTTCACGGTAGGCACCTGCCCGACCGCACACGGCGGCGGCGTATCAGACCACAGCTCAAGGCCAGCACTAAAAACCCAACGCGGCTTGGTTCGGGGATGGCGACGATGGTGATGGTGCCAGCGCTGTAGAGATTGGAAATGTCCCAGGCCATACCAAGCACGCCGAGGTTGGGCAGATTGACATAGTTGTTCGGGCTGGCTGCGGAGAGATTGCTGAAGCTGCCGGTCACACCGGTGAGGCCACTCCAGTCGAAAATCTGCCACGTGCTTCCGACCGCCCAGCCCGCACTGTTACCCGCATCTATGGCTAGGCTGGTGGTGACATTCAGCACCGAGGAGGCACCGAGGGTGAGGTTGCTGCCGCTGCTGGTGACCAATCGATCCGCCGTAGTGGCACCATTCAGCGTGCCGCTGCCCTGACCGCTGAACAGATCCAGCGTGACGGTGCCGAGAAGCTCAATGGCTCCTGCTCCGCTGGTCACCAGGGTGAGGGTTTCCCCCTGAGTGGGGCTGGGATTTCCCACCAGCACGGTGCCGCTGATGCTGATATTCCCCCCTGCGGCCGGGGCCACACGACCAGCGCCGCTGAGGGTAGCTCCGCTGGCGACGGTGAGGCTGCCAGTGCCGGTCGCACTGCCAGAGGTATTGCTCACGCGGATGGCCCCAGCGCTGATGGTGGTGCCACCGCTGTAGCTGTTCGGCAAACTCAGGACGAGGACGCCGCTTCCGGTCTTTTGGATGGCTGCGGCATCCATCAGAGTCACGCCCATGGTGGTGATGCCTGAGGTGATATTAAAAACGCGGGTGCCCGTGCCGAGATGAACTTCAGGCTGAACACTTCCAGTGGCTGAGCCAGTGGTGATGGAGCTGGTGCCGCTGGCGGTGAGATTTCCATTGAGATACATCTCGGTGCCTGCATCACCGATGTTCATGGTGATCTTCCGGCCTGTCAGCGTGAGGTTGCCAATCGTCAGACGGGTTTTGGGATTCGCCGCGCCATTGCTGCCGCCCATGATCATGTCAGCGCCACTGAAAATGGCGTTGGCCAGATCCCAGTTGGCAGGGATGGAGCTGCTATTCATGGTCAGCGTGTTACCGCCTGCCAGTGTCAGGGTGCCGGTGACGATGAGATTGCCCACATTGCCACTGGTGGCAAAACCGCCGCTATTCTGGGTGTAGTAGGACAAGGTTTCGGTAAACTTCAGGGAGGTGATCGACCCACCGTTAACAGTAATGCCTGAGCTGTCGGCGATTTGCTCGCTGGCGCTCAGGGTCAGGGTGCCTCCGGTGCGCACGTCCACGCCGTTGGTGATGGCGTCCGTGCCAGAGGTTTGGTTGAGGGCCAGGATACCGCCATTGATGGTAGTGACACCGGCATAGGTGTTGTTCAGGTTACCGGTGAAACTCAGGGTGCCATTGCCTTCTTTGGTCAAACCACCATCACCCACGATGCCGACGTTGATGGTGGTGGTGCTGCTGTCTGCGATGGTGAAGGTGCGGGTGGCGGTGCCCAGGTTGAGCTGGGGTTCCACGTCGCCCGTGGCACCTACCTGGATCGCGCTGTTGCCGGAGCCCGAGAAGTCGCCATTCAGGTTCAAGACTGTTCCTGCGCTGCCTCGGTAGAGATTGATGGCGCGGCCTGTCATCTGGATGCCGCCGCTGCCCACAGTGATGGCAGTGCGCACAGCCCCCACGCCATTGTTCCCCCCCATGACGATGTCAGCACCACTCATGATAAGGCTGTCCATCTGGAAGTGGGCGGGGGTGCCGCCGCTATTGCTATTGAGGGTGAAGGTATTACCTCCGAGGAGACTCATGGCACCCGTGATGGTGACCTGTCCGCTGTTTCCCGAGCCCGTGACGCCGCCCGCGGTCTGGGTGTAAAAGGCGATTTTCTCCGTGCGGCTCCAGGCAGAGATGGTGCCGCCTGAGACGGTGATGCCTGCGGTGTCTGCGATTTGCTCATTGGCGTTCAGGGTGAGGGTGCCACCTGTTGCCACCTCGATGTTTCCGGCCACGGCGTTCACGCCTGCGGTTTTATTCAGCACCAGCGTCCCTGCGCTCACGCGTGTGAGGCCGGTGTAGGTATTGGCCAAGCTGCCGGAGAGAGTCAGGCTGCCCAGCCCTGCTTTGATCAGGCCAGCAGCGGTGGAGGCACCGTTGGTAATGGGCACACTGATGGTCAGGGAGCCAGTCGCTTCCTCAACAGTGAATTGGCGATCCACCGCAGCCGAGGTGCCGCTGAGTTCCAGGTCCACTTGGCCAGCGGATCCGCCATTGGTATCTTCTAAAATGGTGGATGCCGTCGTGCCGACGGCTGTGACATTGCCATTGAGCACCAGTCGGCTCCCCAATGCTCCGGCACCTCCGCGGCGGAGATTGAAGCGAGAGCCATCCAGGGTCAATCCACCCGAGCCGACGGTGATGGAGGAGAGGGTGGTGGTTGAGTTGCCATACAAAGTGAAGCTATTGGCCAAGGCCACATTGCTCCCCGCTGTGGCGGTCATACCCGTGAGCGTCAGGCTGCCGAAGCTCAGCCGCGTGCCGCTGTTTCCGACAAACACGGTGCTATCCACACTGCCGGTGAAGCTGCCCGCGCCAGTGATCGTCCAGTTGCCGCCCGCACTGCCATTGAAGACACCGCCGTTCACACTGAGTCCGGCGATGGTCTCGGTAATGTTGGAAAGTTGTCCTCCATTGGCTGCCGTGCCATTGAAGACGGAGCCCGCTCCCGTCACCGTGACGACGGTGGTATCTGCGAGCTGATTGGACTTGCCAAAAATGACCTTGGCACCGGAGGAGATCTCCAGATTGCCTGCAATCGCGTTGATGTTGAGGGACTTGTCCAAACGCAGGGTCCCTGCCGTGACGGAGGTCACACCGATGTAGGTGTTATGAGCCGAGCCACTCAGCGTCAACTGCTGGGCGCCGGTTTTGATCAAACCTCCGTTGCCACTGATAACGCCACCCAAGGTCAAATTTCCTGAGGCCGCATCGAAGGTGCGTGTGGCATCCAGGATCAACGCCAGATTGAGGATCTGCGCCGAGGACGCGTTGTTTGTGACATTGCCGCCCAGCGTGATGCGGTTTCCTGTCACGGTGAAAGCTCCGGCACCCGAAGCGAAGGTGATGCCTGCAAAGTTGGTATCGGCCGTGAAGTCGTTCACCGGGCCGAGGCGGGTGCTGCCGCTGAAGAGCAGCGAGTCTCCCGCTACCGGGGCTGCGCCGCCCCAGTTAAGCCCAGTGCTCCAGTTGTCATTGGCACCGCCTCCCGACCACGTGGCCTCCACGGCTTGTCCCCTCTGGGCCCCCGAGAGCAGAGACGCGGACACCACGAGAGCCAGCCACGTGCGTGCTGACACGAGAGGGGAAAACAGAGCGGAGGCCATCATGAGGAAAAGTCGCGCCCACTTCTACACACCTCAGGGAACTTTTCATCGGCAGAATCCGAAAAAGAAAGAGCTTAGGCTGCGGATGAAGGATAATCGGATATGCCGCTAAAGGCTGGCGGGCGAGACCTAGGTTCACAGGGACAAAAGAAAAAGAGCCGGACTTCACGTCCGGCTCTTTTTGGAGAAACAATGGGAAGAGCGGCCTCGGCTTTACTCCTTCGCGGCGGAGTCGCGGTTCTGCACGTAGATGCTGCGCACGGAGATGTAAGGGTCCACCGAGTTCTTGCGAGCCTCGTCGTAGTAGTAGAGCTGATCTGGCAGCGAGCGCACGGTATTCACCGCCCCTGGAATCCAAGCGAAGTCATCGGCATCATGCCGCAGCGCAAAACCCCAGTTCACAGGATTCAGCATGTAGTCACCGGCGTATCCCGCCGCCTCACGCAGGCTGCTGGGGCCGACGATGGGCAGCACGAGATAGGGACCATGACCGATGCCCCACACCGCCAGAGTTTGGCCGGTGTCTTCCTGCGGCACGTTGGCCAGGGAGGGGATTTTATCCGATTGACGGATGAAGCCACCGAACCCGGCAACGGTATTGACGCCGAATTTCTGCACCTCTTGGCCGGCACGTTTGAACTTCCCCTGAAGCCCGCAGTTCACGAGGCGGACAGGGAACTTCACGTTGTCGAAGAAGTTGTTCAGGCCCTTTTCCATGGGGTCTGGGGTGATGATCTGGTAGCCTTTGGAAATTGGGCGCAGGAGGAAGTTATACACGCCGTCATTGAAGGCGAAGGTGACGCGATTCATGCCCTCGAGGGGATCAGAAATCTTGGCGGCTTCACCGTAGTCGTCCAGTTCATCCACCGCATGGTCACCCGCGGGGGCGGCCTGGTCGGAGACGGGTTGGATGCCTGCCTGGGAGGAGGTGGCGGCAGACTTCGGGGTGGCACACTGAGTCAAGCTCAGGCATGGCGCAAGGGCCAGCAACAGCAGGCGTAGAGCGGTTCCGGGTTTCATTGGCGGGAGACAGATTGTTCGAGCGAGCTGATCACAGCGGCGGCACCACCGCGTTTGAAGGTGGCATCGAGCTGAGACCGGTAGTTGGCCACCATGCTGACACCTTCGATCACCACATCGGCGATGGCCCAGGTGCCCCCCGCCTGCTCCATGCGGTAGATCACATTGTAGCGGCTGCCATTATAGACCAGATCCGTGGGCACATCCACACGACCGGCGGCCGGTTCCGTGGAGGTTTTGAAATTGATCACCGCCTGGGCCCCTGGCGTGAATTTACCGCTGTAGGTGCGGATGACGAGCTGGGTGAAGAGATTCACCGCCTGGCTCTGCTGGGCTCCTGAAAACTGTCTCCAGCCCACTCCCACAGCCCGCCGGGTCATGGTTTCAAAGCTGATGTATTTTTGCAGCACCGGGCTGACTTTTTGCACCAGAGCTGCCCGGCTGGAGGCACTGTTGGTGATGACCAGAACATCATCCACCGCACTGCGCAGGCGCTGCTCAGCGGCTGCCGTGGAGGCCTGGGCCTGCACGGGAATGAAGGGGACGACCAGCAGCAAAGCGAGAAAGGAACGGGAGGTCATTGGGGCGGTGTTTTTTCTGGTTCTTGAGGTGTTTCTGAAACGCTACCGAAAGCCACTTTCCCAATCAACGACTCAAGATCAACTGACGACTCCGTCATGGTGATCCGCGCCCCTGGTTCCAAATAAGTTTCGTCTGCTCCTGGAGAAAGCGCCACATATTTATCACCAATCAGCCCCGTCGTTTTGATCGAGGCCATAGAGTCGGTGGGAAGTTTCAGTCCAGACATGACGCGGAAAGTGACAATCGCAGTGTATTCGGATGGCTCCATGCGGATGGCCTCGACTTTTCCCACATTCACACCGGCCACCACCACATTGCTCCCTGTGTTCAGGCCGCTGATGTTGGTAAACCGAGCCTCCAACGCATAGGTATCGCCACCGAGCAGAGAGCCCGCGCCGAGTTGGATCGTCAGATAAGCCACAGCGGCCAAGCCCAGGAGCACGAAGACTCCGACAAGAAATTCCAGCTTACTTTGTTTCATGAGTCGTCTGAGGAAAAGCTCTGCCCGCTGCGGATGGCGGCCAGAGATTGAGTGAGGGTGAAGGTGTTATCCCGGAAGCTGGTGACCACCGGATCTGCCGAGGATCGGAACTGCTCCGGGGTGCCTTGGAAATGCATGCGCCCCTGATCCAGCAGCGCGACCCGATCACTGGCGATCAAGGCCTCCTGCACATCGTGGGTCACCATCACGGCGGTAAAGCCAAACTGCCGTTGGTATTTGGCAATCATCAGAAACACCGCATTCCGGCGCAAGGGGTCGAGGCCTGCCGTGGGTTCATCGAAGAGCACCAACTCAGGCCGGGTGACAATGGCCCGAGCCAGCGCCAGCCGCTTCTGCATCCCACCGGAAAGCTGGCTGGGGTAGCTGTCCTGAAACTTCTCCAGTTCCAGTTGCTGCAGCGCCTCCAGACTCCGCGACTGGATGTCGCGGTCCGGCAGATCCGTCATCTGCTCCAGAGGCAGGGCCACATTTTCCAGCGCGGTTAGCGAGTCAAAGAGGGCATTGTTTTGAAACAGGAAGCTGCACCGCTGGCGGAACTCCGCTCGCGACTTCGCATGTCCGCCGCTTTTCAGGAGCTGACCGTCGAAGCGAATGCTGCCGGAGTCCGGCTGGATCACATCCGCCAGACACTTTAAAAAGACCGACTTGCCCGTGCCGCTGCGGCCCATCACCGTCACCACACTGCCGCGCGGCACCTCCAGGTCGGCACCCGCCAGTACCACGTTGTCTCCGAAGCGTTTCGTCACGCCTTCGACTTGCAGCAGGAGATCTGGGGATGAAGCAGCCATGAGGTTTCCAGTCAGACAAGGAACGAGGTGATCACATAATCCGCCGCCAACACCGTGATGCTGGACTGCACGACTGCCCGTGTGGTGGATGCACTCACTGCCCGCGCACCCGTCGCTGAACGGCAGCGATGCGCATTGAACCCATGATACGCACACAGCGCCACCGTGAGCAGGCCAAAGCAAGCCGCTTTCATGAAGCACTCCCGCACATCCGGCATCTCCACTGCCCGCTCCACGGCGGACCAGTAAATGCCCGTCTCCAGCCCCAGCAGCCAGGTGCCCGAGAGACTGCCACCGATGAGGCCAATCGTCACAAACAAAGCCGTCTGCATGGGATACACCAGCAGCGCCGCCAGCAGGCGCGGAGCCACCAAGTAACCCAAGCTATTGATGCCCATGGTGTCCAGCGCCGCCACCTGCTCCGTGTTTCTTTGAATGCCCAACTCTGCTGCCAAGGCCGAGCCCGCCTGACCCACGAGCATCAAGGCCGCTAAAACCGGCCCCATCTCCCGCACAAGGCTCAAAGAGACTAACGCGCCCAGAAGCCCCTCCGAACCGAAGCGATTCAGCACATAGTAGCCCTGAAGACCCAGCACCAGCCCTGTGAATAAACCCACGATCAAGATCACGGGAAGACACCGCACGCCTTGCTCAAAAGCAGCGCGCACCACCCGGCGGAATAAACGCCGCGAGCCCAAAGCCGCGAGGAAAGACCGCCCTGTAAATAGAGCGAAGTCCCCCAGCCCGTGAACGATTGCAAGAGTATGACTGCCCAGAGCGCGCACCATGAGCCATCACGTTCGCGCACTTGAGGGCAGCTTGCAACGTCTCGCTGAAGGTTCTTCTAGGGCAACCGATCAAGATAACGCAAGGAATCTAGGCCAGTGTCTCTGCATCACCTTTAGTTCCATCCTTCAGGGGCCTGACCCACGAGACGCGGAGCCAGCCCGATGTTGGTGAAGCATTCCATGATCTGCTGCATCGTGATCGTTTGAGGATCTTTGACCTCGAAATAAACGAGGTCATGGTTGGCATCCACCTTGTAATTCACCTGCTGGAAAAGGTCCATCTGGCCACGCAACTCCAGCAAGTTGGATTCCGCACGGAGGCCGGGGGCATAAACTTCGATTTCGATCATTCGCGCTCTTTTATCCAATGGTGTGGAAGACGACCAGCAAAAAAGACAACTCTGAACTCGGATCTTCCGGAGAGCAGGATTGGCCAAGCAAGCAAGTTGCACGAAGCGCTCAGTCACGAGGCATCAGGCAGCCAATAGACGCTGGATGTCCTCCTGGGTCAGTCTCAGCTTATCCGTGCGCCCTGCGAGCAAGCCTTCGATCAGAGCCGCTTTACTCTTTTGCATCTCTAGGATGCGTTCCTCAATGGTGTCCTGACAGATGAGCTTGTGAATGAATACCGGTTTGGTCTGCCCGATGCGGTGCGCACGATCGCTGGCCTGGGCTTCCGCGGCGGGGTTCCACCAGGGGTCGTAATGGATGACGGTATCCGCAGTGGTGAGATTCAGCCCCGCACCACCGGCTTTCAGACTGATGAGGAAGACTGGCACCTCACCTTTTTGGAAACGACGCATCGGCGTTTCACGGTCTTCGGTATCCCCGGTCAACTTCACAAAGGGAATCCGCGCCTCTTTGAGCTGCTTCTCAATAATTGCCAGCATCTGGGTGAACTGCGAGAAAATAAGCACGCGATGGCCTTCATCGATCAACTCCGGCAGCAGGTCTTCCATGAGGTAGGCCGTCTTGGCCGATTCCAACACCTTTTGCGCCGCCTCGATCTTCAGCAGATGCGGATGGCAGCAGACTTGGCGTAGCTTGAGCAGGGCATCCAGCACGATGATCTGACTGCGGTCCAGTCCTTGGGCATCGATGGCTTCTTTCACACGCTGGTCCATGGCCGCGCGAATGGTCTCATAAAGATCCATCTGAGCTTGCCCCAATTCGACACGATGCAGAATCTCGGTCTTGGGGGGCAGATCCTTCGCAACGGCACTTTTGGTTCGGCGCAACAGGAGCGGTTGCAGCCGATCCGCAAGCTGCTGCTGCCGTTCCTGATCCGCGTCTTTTTCAATCGGATTCCGATAGAAGGTGCGGAAGCTGTCCGCATCTCCCAGGATGCCGGGCATGAGGAACTGAAACAAGCTCCACAACTCGCCCAGATGGTTCTCAATCGGCGTGCCGGTGAGGCAAAGACGATGACGCGACTTCAAGCCCGCACAGACCTGGGAGGCCTTGCTGCGTGAGTTCTTAATGTTCTGGGCTTCGTCCAAGGCCACCACATTCCACTCGATGCTCTGAAGTTCCGCTGCATCCCGCACCAGAAGCGGGTAGGAGGTGATCACCAAATCGTGCCGAGGGATACGACGGAAGGCACTGCGCCGCTCTTCACCATGCAGCAGGAGCACCCGCAGTTCAGGAGCAAACTTGGCCGCTTCCCGAGCCCAGTTTCGGAGCACCGAGGTCGGGGCCAGGATCAAGCACGGTTTATCCATGCGGCCCGACTCTTTTTCCAACAACAGATGCGACAACGTCTGCAAGGTCTTGCCCAAGCCCATGTCATCGGCCAATACCCCGTGAAGACCAAACTCGCGCAAAAATTGCAACCAACTCAGTCCCTCGCGCTGATACGGACGCAGTGTGGCACGCAGGCCTTGAGGAGGCTCCACCAGGGCCAGCTCCTTGAAGCCCTTCAGCCGCTCCCGCAACACCGCCAACTCCGCAGGCACACGAATGGGCAATCCCTCCAAACTGGCGAGCTGAGCGGCGCGCAGTTTGTCCAATTGCAGGCGGCCATTCTTCTGGACCGGACGAGTCGCCAGGAGTTCGTTGAGAAACCGGAGCAGCACCAGCAGACGCCGCGCAGGCACCGCCAGCACCGGGTTTCCCGGCCCGGGCAGGGCGATGAGGTATTGCTGATCTGGATTGGCTTCCAGGGTGGCCGGAGTCAGTCCTTGATCGATGCAATCCACCAGCAGCGGCACCAGCGAGATGCGCTCACCTTTCACGTCCACGCCCAAGTCCAGCGAGTAAGTCTCAGCCGTGCTGGCCGCGCCATCCACATCCGTGAACCATGATTCTTCCTCCGCCTGATGGATGCTGAAACCAAAGTCCTCCGCCACCTCCACCTGCCAACCTTCCGCCAGGAGCTGTGGCTGCACATCGCGTAAAAACTGCGACCACTCGATGGCCTGCCGATGCTCGGGCATCGTTAACAAGGGAGCCAGCGGCTCAGCCGCCCGCGCATCAGGAATAGCCTCCGCCAGATACCCCAGCCCAACATGCATGAGATCGGCCAATAGCAGGCGCTCCATACGCACATTGCGGGTCAGAGCATAGGTGCGCCCATCCTCGCCAGTCCAGCGCGCGCCATTTTGCCGCCCCAGCATGGGAAAGAGTTGCGGGCAACCTGCATAGGCAACCACGGGCTCCGCCACGCCAATGCTGACCTGCACATGGCTGACCTGAGTGCGCCCCATCTTCACCTGCGGACGCTCGATGATAAGACGACGCAGGCGCACCACCGGCTGGGGATGATCGTTGTCCACCTGCACGGCTGTATCTTCCCCCTCGGCCATGCCGCCGGGTGCGCCTTGGCCGACTTGCCCCTGGCCCCGCTGGGCCATGCCTTCCATCGCCTGCCGCTGCCGATCATCCTCACACAACATCATCAGAGCGGCGGCATGCTCGCATAAGGAACCGGCATGACACGTGCACTCGGTCGTCAGGTGCAGATCCCCACTTTCGCTCAGTCGCAGGCGCAGCCGAGGCTCTTCATGGGTGAGTTCACTCCGACCCACAGACCCGGCCAATTCCAGCTCCTGAGCATTTACCAGCGTCACCGACTTCACCCGTGCGTGGGACTTCACCCACTTTGCCGCCGCTTCGATCTGCTGGCGCTTGAAAAGCCACATCCACGATTTGCGGCGGACCTGGGACCAGAGCTGGGAAAAGGGGAATGAATCAGGCACGCGGACATCTTGGCTTAGCGTGCAGAGGCCCCCTGCCAAGTGCTTTTCCACCCTGAAGGGGGAAAAGGGACTCTGGCTATTCCAGCAGGTTCAGTAGGCGAGCATTGAAAGGGGAAACCGGTCACTGACTTCCATCACTGCTTCTCCGGCTTGTCCATGGTCATGTAGGTCATGCCTTTGCGCTCGCCATTGAGAGGATTGAAGGACTGGACTCGCATTTCTCGCAGGGCGGTGGCTTCGCCCACTTTCCACATTTTAGTGACCTCGAAGCGCTTCACCAGCTTCCCGGCTTTATCATAAGCTTCCATCTTGGCCACGCCACCGCTGTCCTGATGCACCCAGAGATCCACAGTGTAATAGGGACCACTGGTATTGGGAGCGGTCACGCGCACCAGCCAGCATTTGATCCGCGCGGCCGTGATGCGCGCATTGGCATCCATCAGCTTCACATTCTTCCAGTAAAGAAAGCGCTGAGAAAGATCCTCGTAGTTGAAGTCCATACCACGCACGGAATCAGCCGCATTGGTAAGTGGCACTTGGCTGCTGCCGCCGGGTTTCACCTGCCAGAGCGTGGCCGGAGAGGTCGTCAGGTCCAAGTGAATGATCTCGGGAGGCGAACTGGCAAAACGAAAACGCATCACCGAACTCGTGAGGGTCAGCTCCAGCGGCTCTTCCCGCCCGCTGTCTTCATCACGCAGCTTCCCGGTCATCTTATGGTCCTGCAGAGCGTAGCTGCGGCGCACTAAACCTAGGATCTCCTGGGCGGATGGCGTAGCAGTGGTCTGGGCGTAGCTCCATGAGCTCAGCGTGCAGAGGGCGGCGAGAGAAAGTAAAAGACGGCGTTTCATGTGACAGTGAACGACTCCCCATAGACCTTAGACGAGGTCTTTTCATTCAATCCTACGATCTTTATGCGGTCACAAACGACGGCTTGTCCGAAGAACTTATGCCGTCGTCTTGCGATCCACATTCAAGCCCATCTTACGATAGAGTGTCGCAATACTGACCCCGAGCATGGAGGCGGTTTTTTCACGAGAACCGTTGTTATACTTCAGCGTCTCCTGAATGAACATGCGCTCCTGGCCACGGATGAAATCATCCAAGGTGGACCCGATAGGCAACTGCGTGGTGCCCCCCGAGGCCGCCGTCGTAGGCACCTCGATCTGCTGCGTCACCTTAGTAGGCAGATCCACAGGGCGGATGCGATCATTCTCGGCAAAGGCACAGGCTCGCTCCACTGCATTGCGCAGCTCTGAGATGTTACCCGGCCACGCGTATTTCTCCAGGAACTCCAGAGCGTAAGTATCAATGTTCTTGACCCGGGAATCACTGCGGTCAGACAGCTCTTTCAGGAAGTGATCCACCAGTGGCTTGATGTCCTCACGGCGTTCACGCAGGGGTGGGATCTTCAAAGGCACCACCGAGAGTTTGTAATACAAGTCCTCACGGAAAGAGCCTTTCTTGGAGGCCTCTTCCAGACAGATCGTGGTGCTGACCACGAGACGGAAATCCGTGGAGTTGTTGCTCCAGGCACTGCGGCGGGCCTGCATCTCATCCAGGAAAGTATTGAGCTGAGCCTGAATGCGGGCCGGCAGCACATGCACCTCAGCCAGGTGAACCGTGCCACCACTGGCCCGGCTGAACACACCGCCCTGGCCATTGGAATGTCCGAACAACTCAGACTCCAGTGCATCCTCCGGCATGGCACTGCATTGCAGTTCTTTGAATGGCGCTCCCGCACGGCGGCTGGCCTCATGCATGGCCCGAGCCACCATGTGTTTGCCAACGCCGAACTCACCCTCTAAGAGCACTGGGCTGTCATTATCGGCCACGCGGCGGACGATTTCAAAGATGCGCTGAATGGCATCACTATGACCGATGAGCTTGGACGCCGAGGCATTACGGATGCTGGAGCTGACGCTGATCGAGGGTGCTGATTGAGAAGCCGCAGGATTATTCCTGTTAAGAGCTTGATTGACCGTCTTGATCAAATCACCGAGGTCAAACGGCTTGGTCAGGTAGTCGAAAGCACCTAAACGCATGGCCTCCACGGCGGTCTCCACGCTGCCGTGACCGGTCACCATGATGACGGCGGTGCCAGGAAACTGATCCCGGCACATGCTGACGATGTCCAAGCCATTCACGTCGCCAATACGAAGGTCAACGATCACCAGATCTGGCTGCTGGCTACGAATGGCAGCCATGCCATCGATTCCTGTGGTGCAGCCAAAAACTGTGTGCCCTGCAGCCCGGCAAAGTTTGCTCATCAATTCAAGGATGGCGGCCTCGTCATCTATGATTACCAGTTTAGCCATAAATAGTTATAAATTGAGAGTCAAATTTGATTATTAAATATGCTAAATGAAACCCTTGCCGTCGTCAACGGCGTTTCATTTAGCATGATCAAATTGTAAAAGAATCGCAGTCGAGCCTCCGAGAAAAGCTCATTGCCTCCCAGAGACTACAGTGAACGCAGGAATTTCGAGACTGTGTGTCAGTTTATTCGAAGAGTCTTACTTTCAAGCGATGACAACCAATTAGCAAAAAAACGCAAATTGCATAGCTGAAAAAGACTCAAGCCTTGTTTCTTGGTTTGAGACCTGCTTGCATGCAGGCTCCGATGGCTAGTCTTCCCGAACACCAAATCTACATTTTTGCCACCTCTATAATGGCGGCATTCTTCGTTGCTGCGATCATTCGACTTTGGCTCCTACGCCGTGTTGAAGAGCAGCTTCTCAAAAATAAAGCAGCACTCGAAAAGCAGGTCGTGACTCAGCAGAAAGACCTCATGATGGTGAGGCAAGACGCCAATGCCTGGCGTTCGGAGATGCAGCGTCAGTTCGATCTCTTCCGCCACATGGCCAGTGATCAATTGGGCGTCGAAGAGAAGCGCTTCAACGAACTCCTAAGCAAGTCCCAGCGCCGCGAGTATGAACTGCTGACACAACTGGACGTGACGAAGCAGATGAGTGCCGAGCTCCCCGAAGCGAAGGCCCGCATCCTGCATCTGGAATCCCTGCTGGAAAAAGCGCTGGCCAATCAAGCTCCCGCACCCGCTCCAGCTCCTGAAAGCGGCCCGAGCAGCAGCAGTGACTCCGACGAAGATGGCGGCCTGCCTGTGCCAGAACCTGTCAGCCCGATGCCAGATCTCAGTGGCCCTAGCGGCTTCATGATCAGCCCTCCCCCTGCACCACCTGTGGAGGAGCCTGAGCCACCCGCACCTGCGCCAGCCCCGCTGCCCGTGCCTTCTCCGTTCTTTCCGCCTAAGTTCGCGGCTCCACCACCACCTCCTCCTTCACCTCTGGCTTCCATCCTGCCGGTCACTCCGGCCTCCCTGCCTGTCCTGGAGACGGCCCCCATGGATGACGCCAAGTTTGCTGAACTGGAACAGAAGCTGGCTGCGGCCGAAAAAAAAAACATCTCCCTTCAGCTGGTCCTGACGAAAGCACGCTCTCGTTCGCGGACGAAAACTAAGCCAAGCCCCCGCACTCGCCTCGTGAAACGCGGCCTCGTGCTACAGGCTTGATCTAACTTACCTCACACACTCTCAAGACGACCCCGAAGAGCCCCACTCTTCGGGGTTTTTGTTTCCAAGCCTAATGCATAACACCGAACACCTAACAAAAAGCACACCAAATCACATCTCACCGAAGGCCCGATTCTCTTTTGTGGAGAGATCAAAACTTCAAGCTTTTTTACCGTCAAGCCACAGGCTTGCGCAGTTCGTCGAGCGCTTGAATCAGGTGCGCCTCTGTGACTTCCTTACTGACAAAGGCATCTCCGATGTGAGGCAGAAGCACGAAGCGGATTTTTCCCGTTTCGAACTTTTTGTCCATCCGTGTGATGCGCAGCAGTTCCCCGGTATCGAAGCCTTCTGGCAACTGCACAGGCAGATCAAACTTCTGCAACAGAGCAATCACACGCTGACTTTCCGCCTGAGACAAGCCTGAAACCTGCTCCGAAAGCCAGAGGGCGGCGCGCAAGCCGAGTGAGATGGCTTCGCCGTGAAGCAGACTGCCGTAACCTGCGGCTGCCTCGATGGCATGACCCAGGGTGTGGCCGAAGTTCAGTAGCGCACGCAGCCCCAGCGTTTCATACTCATCCGCTTCCACCACCGCGGCTTTGATGGCGATGTTGCGACGGATGAGATCCGTGAGGTCCCCTTCATCGTCCGCCACGGCATCAATCGCCTCCAGCATGGACGCATCACGAATGCAGGCGTGTTTGATGATCTCGGCAAAGCCCTCATTCCACTCCCGCTTGTGCAGGGAATCGAGCGTGGCGATGTCGGCAATCACATGCACGGGCTGATGAAAGGCACCGACCATGTTTTTAGCATCTGGCAGGTTCACTCCGGTCTTCCCACCCACACTGCTATCCACCTGACTGAGCACGGTGGTGGGCACCTGCACATAGGGGATGCCGCGCTGGAAGATGCTGGCGCAGAAACCACCCAAATCCCCAATCACGCCACCGCCCAGGGCAACCACGAAGCTTTTTCGGTCCAAACCCGCACGCACCATTTCACCACACACATCCTGAGCCACCAGCAGGGACTTGCTCGCCTCCCCGGCAGGCACCGTGATGAGATGCGCTTCCTTACCCGCTGCCCGCAGGCTTTGCAGAACGGTTTCCGCATAGAGCGGAGCCACATTGGAGTCGGTGATCACCGCACAGCTTTTTCGCCCCCTGAGTTTTTCCAGGGTCATGACTGCTGCGCCGATCCCAGAAAGCAGGCCCCGCCCCACCTGGACGGTGTAGCTGCGGGCACCTAAGTTGACGGGGACAGTGTGGCTGGTGGCGAGGTCAGACATGGAAAGTGAGTGAGAATAAAATCGAGCCCTGACTCTGCCGTGGTCTCTGAGTTCAGGCAAATCGTTTGCAGCCAAGTCTCCCGGCGGAACCAGGTGGCCTGCCGTTTCGCATACCGTCGGGTGGCTTGTTGCAGGCTCTCCACCGCTTGTTGCAGGGACATTTCTCCCCGCAGATGGGCCTGCATCTCGCGGAGGCCGATCGCCTTGCTCGCTGTCTCCCCCACCGCAGGCAGAGCCGCCACCTCCGCCACGAGTCCGGCGTCCAGCATCTGCCATGCCCGTTGATTGATGCGTTCATACAGCGCCTCCCGCTCCCACTGAAGTACGACGCCAACGCCGACGGGCTCGGTTTGAGCAAAGGTTTGTCGCAGAACCGACTGAGGCTGGCCCGTCAGTAGGCAAATTTCCAAGGCACGGCTGACATAGCGTGGGTTCGCCAAGGGCACATTGTCCCCCGCCTGAGGGTCGAGTCGCAGCAGCATCTCCCGGGTTTCGTCTGAGGACATGGCGTTCACCTGAGCACGCACGGCAGGGTCGGTCGGAGGAAGCGGAGCCAGACCATGCGTGAGCGCTTTGATGTAAAGACCCGAGCCCCCCACCACGATAGGCCAACGACCCCGGCTCTGGATTTCTGCGATCACCGCCAGCGCCATCTCGCGATACCGCTGAGCATCGCAACTCTCCGTGAGCGGCACCACCCCATAGAGATGATGCGGCACCCGAGCTAGGTCCTCGAGGCTCGGTTTTGCCGTCAGCAGATCCATCCCTTGATACAACTGGAAAGCATCCGCGTTCACCACCTCGCCCCCGATTTTCTCAGCCAGAGCCGCTGCCAGAGCGGATTTTCCGCTGGCAGTCGGGCCCACCAAGAAGAAGGGAAGCGAAAAGCACTTCGACATATCTCCTCCTAGCTGACGTAATCTCTCCTGTCCATGAAACCTCTCCGCACGATCCTTTTGCTGTCTTTGCTGCCTTTCCACCTGCCTGCGCAGGAAGCCGCTCAGACGCAACCCCCTGCCGAAACAGCAAAGCCTGAGGCCCAGAAAGCTGAGGAAGCAACGACCGCCGCCCCCACGCCGGCAAGCCCTCAAGAAATGATTCAGAGGCTCTTCGATCCCCAAGCCACTGAGCAAGACCTCCTGGAAAACATCAAAAAAGCCGGGATGGCCGGTATTCCACGCCAAAGCATCATTGAAGCCAAGCTCGTCTGGGGGCTGCGTAACCAAAACATCCCCTGGCTGACCAAGGTTATTCCCGAACTCGAAGTCGTAGCGCAAAACTTTGATCGCACTCAATCCGCAGGCTTCAAATCTGCAGACGAGATTCGCAGCTTTATCGCTTATGCCAAAGCCCTGGAAGCCCATAGCAAGGGTGATCAGGCGGTTTTCAAAACACAAATCCTCGAAGCTCTCTGGCTCAGCCCCAGCCAAGCCCCGCTCTACCTCCAGGCCATTGAGAAACAAAAGATCCAGGAGAAGATGGCCAACGTGAAGGTGGATATGGATCTGGTGATCACCACCCATGATGGACAAGCCACCACATTCAAAGATGTCTTGGGAGATAAGAAAGCTTTGCTCGTGGACTTCTGGGCATCCTGGTGCGCCCCCTGCATCCAGCTCATGCCTGAGGTCAAAAAGAAAGCCGAGATGCTGAGCAAGCACGGCATCGTGGTGGCAGGCATGAACAAGGATGACAAGGACGCCCAGGTGATAGCCGCGAAAATGAAGGATAACATGGGCATCGAATTCCCCTGGTTGATCGAACCCGCCGAACGTCCTTTCACCACACAGCTCGAACTCGAAACCATCCCCCGCATGGTCCTGATCGCCCCCACGGGTCAGGTGCTTTTCAACGGTTATCCCGATGATCCCGCCCTGTGGGTGGCACTGAAAAAAGTGGACGCTTCCATTCAGGCTCCCTAACAGTCCCCTTTCCTCTTTGAAGTGCGGTCGTCAGTCTCGGCATGATGATCGCACTTTTTGTTGGGCACCATCCGTTACTTCCCCACCGCGAGCTTCAGTTCATGCTGGGCTTTGTTGTAGTCGGTCACTGCCCTCACGCGATCCTGACGCGCACGAGTCAGTTCCTCACGGGCTAACAAATACTCGAGGACAACCCCCAGTTGACTGGCCTGCCGTTCCTTCGCCAGCTTGGCCATTTCTTCCGCTGCCGTGACGGCCTCGTCATTGATGGCCAGCTGATCCTTGGCGGAACGAGCCTTCAAGGCCGCTTCTACCACTTCGCGCCCAATTGCCGCCTTGACCTGCTCTCCTTGCAAAGCGGTGCCGCGCTCGCGGGCATCAGCGATCTTCTGACGTTGAAGATCAAACAACCCGCCGGGGCCGATCTTCCAACCCAGCCCCACGAAGAAATCCTGCTGATCGCCAAAGTGACCCCACTCACTGGCATAACCGCCACCGAGACCACCGACGCTGTAACCTGCCTGCACACTTGGAATCATCGGAGCCACACGGCTACGATCGCTCTCCAAACCGGCCGCTGATTGGGCCGCCGTCATGGCTCGTAATTCGGGTCGATTTTGATGAGCTTGTGAAATGAGGGTGGCCATGCCGGAAACTGAGGTCAGGCTCACCGGAACCAAATCCGCCTTAGCAGGACGTAGCTCAGTCGCTGGATCAAGACGCAGACTTTCGGCCAAGGCAGCAGCGGCCAGATCCCGCTTTTCTTGAGCCTGACGCATGGTGATCTTGGCTCGGCTCACCTGAGTTTTGACACGCAGGAGATCGGCCCGAAAGGCGGTGCCGGCATTGACGGCACCATCGAGCTGTCCGGCATAATCTTCAGTTAGGCGTAGATCGTCCGCCACGATGGCCATGTCGGCCTCAGCCGCGAGCAGGTCCAGATACCGAGTCACGGCCTGTTGCACAATGTCTCGCCGCGCTTTCTCCGCCAACTGCTCTGCCGCCAGAGCCTTTTGCTCCGTAGCAAGTGCCCCATAATAAATATCCCCCGGTGACCAGTCGATCATCACCGTGGAGCCCACCGTGTATTGCTGTTTACGGGCATCAAAGACCGCCCCTGCAATGTCCTGCACCTTCCCCTCATGCCCGCGATAACCCGCAGCCAAGGTGAGTGTGGGCCAAAAGCGCTGCCAAGCTTGTTTCGACTCCGCAATGGCTTCCTGATGACGAACGCGAGCCAATTCGATCTCATCATTGTTCGCTCCGGCCAGCTTCATCACAGTCGGCAGGCTCACGTGCATGGGAGCGGCCAACACAGACCCAGCCCCGATGAGAATAGAAAGCAAAAACAGGCTTTTTTTCATAACCAAAGATTCACCCATTTCGAGTTCAGGGCTTCACAGTCACCGCTTGACCATCCACCAGCGGCAGAGTCCCTGGCAGCAAGATGACCTCTCCCTCTTTCAGTTCCGGCACCTCCACATTCACACCGTCGTTGAAACCTGGTTTGATGGCCGTCTTCACGGCTTTACCCTCCACCAGTTTAAAGATAAAACTATTGGCCTTCTCTTTCACCAGTCCAGCCACCGGAATCAAAGTCGCTCCATCATGCTGCTCCACCGCCAGACGAGCGGTCACGTAGAGGCCTGGCCGAAGCATACCCTTTTCATTTTTCAGATCCGCCTCCACCATCAGTGTGCGAGTGGCCTCATCCAGGCTGCCTGATATCCGGCTCACCTGACCTTTCACCACCTCGCCCTTCAGCACCTCGGCGCGGGCTTCCACCGCTTGCCCAGTCTTGAGATAACCAGTCTCCAACTCAACAACTGGAACGCGTAGCCGAATCGTTTGCGTATCTTCCAGATGCAATAAGGTCTCCCCACCAGCTGCGGCATAAGCGCCAGGGTCCACATGTCGTGCCGTCACCACGGCATCGAAGGGGGCTTTGATTTGCGCTAGGTCCAGCAGTGTCTCGGCTTCCTTCAGGCCCGCCTGCGCAATCGCCAGCCTCGCCTCGGCATCATCCACCGATTGAGGCAAAATCAGATCGGGGGATTTCTTCCGCGCTTCATGCAGGCGCTTCACCTCCACTTCAGCAGCAGTCACTTCCGCGCGACGTTTGACTTGGTCTGCCTGGAGTTCCGGCACTTCGATTTCAATGAGCGTCTGCCCGGCCCGCACCTGATCGCCGAGGTCCACCGACACGCTTTTCACGTAGCCTGCCACACGCGCCTTCATGGCCACCTGCTGCCAGGGGGCCAGTGTCGCAGGCAGGCTGATCCACCGGTGAATGGTGCCTTTCTGCGGTTTCGTTGCGGGCACTTCCACAGCCCCTACGGCGGTGATGCTGTAAGCGAGCCAGAGAGCGATAAGAGGACGAACGGGATTCACGAGATTTGAGATGAACAAGATTTGCGACAAAGAGAAACAACGAGATCAGGCACGACCTTCATAAAGAGCGCCATTTTCATCGTCGGGGTCGAGCGACGCTGAAGTGGCCTTTCGACTGGCCAACAGAGCAAACACGGAGGGCAGGAAAAGCAGGGTGGCCACCGTCGCCAACGCCAGTCCTCCAACCACGGCACGCCCCAGAGGAGCCGTTTGCCCCGCACCCAGAGCCAAGGGCATCATACCTGCCATCATGGCGAAGCTGGTCATCAAGATGGGGCGCAAGCGACTCACGGCACCTTCCACCGCAGCCGCATGCCGATCTCCCTGCTTCTCTCGCCGGGCACGGTCGGCGAAGGAGACGAGCAAGATCGCATTCGCCACGGCCACCCCGACTGCCATGATGGCCCCCATCGCCGACTGGATATTCACGGTCGTGCCGGTGAAGAATAACGCCAAAACCACCCCAGCGATGACGGCAGGCATGGTGGAAATCACCACGAGTGCCAAGCGGAGCGATTGGAAATTGGCACACAGCAGGAGAAAGATCACCACAATGGCAATGACCAAGCCCCGGCTAAAGCCCTCATAAAGTTGGTTATACGGAACCACCTGCCCGCGCACATCCACCTTCGTTTTCCCATCGGGAGCAGGCCCAATCTCTTTCAGCGCTTGATTTACCGCATGGATCGCACTGCCAAAGTCGCGATCATGAATGTTCGCCGTGACACTTACCAGACGCACCAGATTGTAGCGTTCATAGGTGCCTACCGCAGTGCCGGGTTCGATCTTGGCCAGATTACGCAGCAGCACGGGGTTTCCCAGCTTCGAGGTGACCGGCACATTTCCCAGATCCTCCAGCGATTGCGTGCGCTCTTCAGGAATCTGCACCTGAACGTTGAAGCTGATGCCTGTGCCTGGATCAGCCCAGAAAACCGGTGTGGTAAAACGACTGGAGGTCGTAGCAGCAACAAGCGAGCGCGTCACATCCTCCACCTCCACCCCGAGCAAGCCCGCCCGCTCACGATCAATCTGCACATTGACCGTAGGTGCATCGAGCGTCTGCGCGATCTGCACATCGCGCAGGAAAGGCAGTTCCTTGAGCTTCGCCAAAATCTTCTCCGCGTGTTCCTTGCTGGTCGGCAAACTTGGCCCGCTGACCGCGATCTCAATGGGCGTCGAAGCACCGAAGCTCATCACTCGGCTGACGATGTCCTGCGGCTCGAAAGACAAGCGCACCTCAGGCAACTCACGAGCGAGAATCGCGCGTAGCTTTTCCTCGATCTCCTCAACGTTCATGCGTCCGGGCTTCATCTGCACCGCCAGCCATCCCTCCTCCGGTCCGCCATTCCATAGGTGCACGAGGTTCACCGGGAAGCTGGAGTTATGCACGCCGACCATGCCTAACGAAAAATCCACCGTCACGCCCTCCCCCAGATCGTGTTCGATGACATGCAGGATCTTTTGGGCGATCTTCTCGGTGGTAGCGACCTGCGTGCCGCTGGGGGCACGAAAGCGAATGGCAAACTGACCGCTATCCGTTTTCGGAAAGATCTCCGTGCCTAGAAAAGGGCCGAAGGACACGATGATCAAACCGGCCCCAGCGAGATAAGCGGGCACGAGAATCCACCGCATGGCCACCGCGGCCTTCACGACACCTTGGTAGCTACGCGCAAAGAATCCCAGAGACTCTTCATGCAGCGTTTGTTTCGTCGGTAAGAACCACACCGAGAGCACGGGCACCAGCGTGCTGGACAGGAGAAAGGACGCCAGCATCGCAAACCCCACCGCCAATGCCAATGGCACAAACAAAGCCTTCGCCGCACCCTCCATGAAGAAGGCAGGAATGAAGACGGCCAAGATACACAGCATGGCCAGCAAACGTGGCTGAGTCGTCTCCAGGGTCCCCTCCAGAGCTGCACGTGCCAGAGGCTTGCCACGCGCCAGATGGGTATGAATGTTCTCCACCGTCACCGTCGCCTCATCCACGAGGATCCCCACCGCAAGGGCCAATCCACCCAGGGTCATAAGGTGGATGTTTTGACCACTGATCCAGAGGCCAAAGGCTGAGGCGAGCAAGGCCAATGGGATATTGATCACCACAATGAAAGCGGTGCGTAGATCCCGCAGGAAAATCAGCACCATCAAGCCCGTGAGCACAGCCCCCAATGCGCCTTCTTTCACCAGATCCTGAATGCTGCGATTCACCACCGGCGTTTGATCAAACTCGAAGCTCACCTTGATCCCATCCGGCAGCAGTTTTTGAAACTCGGGCACCGCTTCACGCACTCGCTTCACCACTTCCAAGGTCGAAGCCTCAGCACGCTTCGTCACAGGCAGATACACCGTGCGCTTGCCATTGGCCAAGGCATAAGATGTGGTCACATCAGCCCCATCTGCCACAGTCGCCACATCCCGGATGAAGACCGCCCCCGCCTCCGTCTTTTTCAAAGGCACCGCCTCCAGATCCTTCACATTCGAGACAATCGCGTTGGTCGGCACGATGGGGTAACGACCGTCCAGATTGATATTGCCCGAGGGACTGATGGGATTCCCACGTGCAATCGCCTGCACGATCTCATCCGGTGAGAGACCGTAGGCCTTCATCCGATCCGGATTCACATTCACCACGATGGCGCGAGAGCTCCCGCCAAACGGTGGCGGAGCGGAGACTCCAGGCAAGGTCGCAAAGGCCGGACGCACTCGGTTCAAGGCCTGATCCTGCATCTGATTCAGCGAGATGTTCGGATCATCCGTAGAGAACACCAGATGCCCGACCGCAACACTGCCCGCATCGAAGCGCATGATGAAGGGAGCTACCGTCCCGGGAGGCATGAAAGCGCGAGAGCGATTGACCTGCGCCACCGTCTCCGACATCGCCTGACTCATATCCGTGCCGGGATGAAACTGCAGCTTCATGATCGAAGCGCCCTGGATGGACTTGCTCTCCACATGCTCAATGTTGGCGATGTAGAGGAAGTGATACTCGTAACGATAAGTCAGATAGCCTTCCATCTGCAGCGGGTCCATACCGCCATAAGGCTGCGCCACATAGATGGTGGGGATGCCGAGCGGCGGGAAAATATCCCGCGTCATCCGCTGCAGCGCCAGCCAAGCCCCTAAACACACCGCCACAACAGCAACGAGAACAGTCCAGGGATGGCGGAGAGCATAACGAGCTAAAGACATGCGGGAGGAGTCTGGAAACGGAACTAAAAAACGAGCGACGATTACGGGCACCGTAAAACGGTGTTTTGGCCATTTCTATCCAGAAAAAACGGCCTTCCGGCTTTTCTCGCCGCCAGCGCTTGACCAATCCATCCAAGGGGTTTATTAAACACGCGTTTAAAACACTTGTTTAACTTCTGTGGCTAAAACTTCCCCCACTCTCCGCGAACGCGACCCGGATGCCCGCAAGGAGCGAATCCTCAAGGCTGCAGGTGAGGTGTTTGCTAAAACCGGTTTTGCCGATGGCAGCGTGCGTGAGATCAGCCGGAAGGCAGGCGTCAACGTGGCCTCGATCAATTACTACTTCGGTAGCAAAGAAGGCCTGTATCGGGAGCTTCTGATCGAGTCCCACCGGCGCATGATTTCGGAAGAGCCCCTTCCCGAGTTCGACGACGAACCCGAACGCGCCCTCCGACAGTGGGTGCATTTTTGTTTGCGCTTCGTGCTCCTCAAAAAGCCTGCACATCCCGTGCTGGGTCGTTTGATGGCTCATGAGATGCAGCAGCCGACTCCGGCTCTGGGCGAGCTGGTGGAAGGTGTGATGAGGCCGTTCTTCAACCAATTGGTTCAAATGGTCGCCAATGTGGTTGGAGACAGCAGAGACACCTCCTTCGACCGCTGGCATCAAGAAATGGCCGCCACGCAGATCATGGCCATGTGCACACACTTTCATCACTGCCGCGAGATCATTGGGCGACTGGGCATGGGCTTGCCTGAAACCGAAACCGAGATCGCCCGTCTCGCCGATAGCATCGCCGATATGGCCCTGCATGGACTGCTGGCCAAAAGAGCCACGTCCACTCGCGCCCCTACAGCCGCCAAGTCAAAATCCCGCAAACCCTAGGCACACCTCAACTCCCCCCATGAAAAAGGCCTTATACACCACACTTGTGGTTAGCTCCCTCACACTCGCGGCTTGTCACAAGCCACCTGCTGCACCCACCGAAGCGCCGCCCCAGACCGCCGCCATCACGATCCAAGGCGACACCGACCAAGCATCGGAGCGCAGTTTCCCCCGCTACCTCCGCGTCACGGGTCAATTGACGGGAAAAAATGATGCTGTGATCGCCGCCGATGCCACGGGCCGTGTCCTGACCACCCCCGTGGAACGCGGCACCCAGGTCGCGGCCGGCGACGTCCTCGTTACGCTCGATGACCGACAAGCCAAGCTGTCGCTCGCGGAGGCTAACGCCGCGCTCGAATTGGCCAAAGCTCAACTCACCCTCGCCAAAAACGAACAGGCCCGCAACCAGCCTCTGGCGAAGATGAAAGCCATCTCAGACTCCGACTATCAGAAGTTGCTCACCGAGGCCTCCGCCCGTGAAGCCGATCTCGCTGCCACCCAAGCCCGGCGAGATCTCGCTCAAAAAGCCGTGGATGATTGCACCATCCGCGCGGTCTTCGGCGGTGTCGTCTCCGAGCGTATGGTGGAACCCGGGGAATACCTGCGCCCAGACTCGGCTGTCGCACGTGTGGTCGATATCTCCCAACTTCGCCTTGTCCTGAATGTGCCTGAAACTCAGGTTGGCGTGTTAGAGACAGGCCGCACCGTGGAGTTCACCACCGCCGCCTATCCCGATCAGCGCTTCACAGGCACCCTCAAATTTCTTGGCGCCGCCATGCGCGAATCCTCACGGGACCTGGTGGTGGAAGCGGTGGTGGACAATGCGTCGGGTAAGCTGAGGCCCGGCTTCTTTTGCGATGCCCGCATCCTGCTCCGTGAGGAGAAGGCCGTGGCCGTGCCAGATGGCACCCTCCGCATCGAGGGCTCTCGCCGGAAGGTCTTTGTGATCACCGCGGAAAACACCCTGTCTGAGCGCCTGGTCGAGATTGGCGATAGCCGTGACGGCTTCACTGAAATCCGCCGTGGTGTCGCTACGGGTGAGAAGGTGCTTCTCAACCCCTCTCCAGAGGCGACCGACGGTCTCGCCTTTCAACCAGCGGCTTAACTTGGCCTAACAACCATTCATTTTTTCTCCCCCCATGCAATGGCTTGCTGCAATCTCTGTTAAGCGCCCGGTCTTCGCCAGCGTCATCATCCTCGTCTTCGTCGTTGTGGGCATCCTCGGCTACACACGACTACCCGTGGACCGTTTCCCCAAAATTGACTTCCCCACCGTCAGTGTGGTGACGCGTCAAGATGGAGCCACACCCAAAGAGATCGAAACTGAAATCACCGACAAGATCGAGGAAGCCGTCAACACCGTCGCCGGTATTGATGAACTGCGCTCGGTCTCAAGCGAAGGCATTTCGCAGGTGCTCATCACCTTCGTACTTGAGAAGAACATTGACGTAGCCGCCCAGGAGGTGAGGGATCGAATAGCCCGCATCATCCCAGAGCTTCCTGAAGATGTGGATGCTCCCATCATCGAAAAACTCGACCCCGATGCCGCTCCGATTCTCAACCTCGCTCTCGTGGCTAACAAACCTACCCGCGAGATCACGGAGTATGCCGACAAGGTGCTGCGCCGTCAGCTCGAAAGCGTGCCCGGCGTCGGTCAGATCACGCTTCTGGGCGGACGCCTTCGCCAAATCAACATCTGGCTAGACCCGATGCGGCTGCGTTCCTACAATCTCACAGCGGCCGACATCCAACGTGCGCTTCGCGCACAGAACGTGCAGATCCCCGCAGGCACGGTGAAGAATGCGGCCAGCGAGGCAGGCTTCCGCGTGTTGGGAAAAGCCCGCAGTGTGGCAGAAATCGGTCAACTCATCGTCCGAGAAACCGAGGGCGGCCTCGTGCGCATTCAGGATGTGGCTCGTGTAGAAGACGGTGCGGAGGAGCAGACCACCGTCGCCCGTAACAACGGCATCCCATCGGTGGTGCTCTCCATCCGTAAACAAAGCGGCACCAACACCGTGGCTGTGGTGGATGCCGTGACGGAAAAGCTCGGGGATGTCAAACACCTGCTGCCTGAGGGTTATCACGTCGAGATCGTGCGTGACACCTCCAAGGTCATTCGCACCAGTGTGGATGCCGTGAAAGAGCACTTGGTGCTGGGTGCCATCTTTGCTGCTATCGTAGTGCTTGTTTTCCTCGGTAACTCCCGCGCCACCCTCATCTCCGCCCTCGCGATTCCTACCTCCATCATCGCAGCTTTCGGCGTCATGTGGGCGCAGGGAGTGACCTTGAATGTGATCAGCCTCGTCGCCCTGGCTTTGGCCGTGGGGATCGTGATTGATGACGCCATCATCGTCGTGGAAAACATCTTCCGCCACATGGAGGAAAAGGGCAAAGATTCCTTCACCGCCTCCATCGAAGGGCCTCGTGAAATCGGTCTCGCCGTGATGGCCACCACCCTTTCCTTGCTCGCGGTGTTCGTGCCCGTGGCCTTCCTGAGCGGCATCGTTGGCATGTTCCTGAAAAGCTTCGGCCTCACCATGGCCTTCGCCATTGCGGTCTCACTGTTGGTTAGCTTCACGCTCACGCCTTCCCTATCCGCACGCATGTTTAAAAACGGTCACGGCACTCGCTTTGATCGCTGGCTGGAACATCTGGTGAATATTTTCTATCGCCCGGTGGAGATCGTTTACATGGCCATGCTGCGCTTCTCCATGCGCTTTCGCTGGATCATCGTGCTCGGTTGTATTGGCATTCTCGCCGCGATGCCCATGCTCTTCCGCACGGTGAAGAAGAGCTTCTTACCGCCGGTCGAAGAGGCCGAGTTCATGGTCAATATCCGCACGCCTGAAGGCACCAGCCTCGCCGCCACAGATCTCATGACCGAGCGCTTTGCCCGCGAAGTCCGTAAACTCAATGGTGTGGAAGGCACCCTGCTGACCATCGGTGACAACGACCAACGCACCCCCAACCTCGCGGGCATCTTCGTCCGCCTGAATGATCCGGCCCTGCGGGAAGAACAGCAGATCATCATGGATCAGGTGCGCCAGCAGATCGTTCCTCACTTCCCGAAAGACTGGCGCATCACGGTGCTGTCCGTGCCGCCTTTCAATACCGGGATGTCCAGCGCTAACGTTCAATATTTCATAGCGGGTCCCGACCTGGATGTGCTCACCCGCGCCACCACGCAGGTCATGGAAGAGGTGAAAGACCTACCCGGTATCCGCGATCTCGACAGCTCACTCATTCCGGGCAAGCCCGAAATCTCCGGCACGGTGGACCGCAGCAAAGCAGGAGAGATGGGAGCCAGCATTTCGGACATCTCCAGTGCGCTACGACTGCTCGTGGGGGGATTGGATGTCTCGACGTATGATGAAAACGGTGAGCAATACGACATCCATCTCCAAGCTGAGGAACCCTATCGCAACACACGAGACATCCTCAATCTGCTCACCGTGCCCTCCCTCAAAGCGGGCCCGGTGGCCATCTCCAATCTCCTCACCCTGGACGACACCGACAGCCCCTCGCAGATCAATCGTCTAAACCGACGCCGTCAGGTCACCATCACCGCCAACAACGCGCCAGGTGTGGGTGAAACCGAAATCCTCGATGGCATCTCCAACGCCGTGCAACGGCTCGGCCTGCCCGCAGATTACACCAGCGGCAGCGCGGGCCGCTCGAAGGAAATGGCCAAGGCCGGCAAGGCCTTCATGGTCGCCTTCCTCATGGCTTTCATCTTCATGTATCTCATCCTGGCAGCCCAGTTTGAGAGCTGGGTCCACCCATTCACCATTTTGTTAGCCCTGCCGCTCACCCTGCCGTTTGCCATTCTCTCCCTGATTCTCTTCGATCAATCCGTGAACATCTTCTCCATGCTCGGCATCCTCGTGCTCTTCGGGATGGTGAAGAAAAACGGCATCCTTCAGATTGACCACACCAACCAACTTCGTGAGAAGGGCATGGACCGCCTGGAAGCCATTCTCTTAGCGAATAAAGAACGTCTCCGCCCCATTCTCATGACCACGCTCGCCTTCGTGGCAGGCATGGTGCCCATGATGTTGGCGAAAGGCGTGGGTGCGGCTTACAACAATGCCACGGCTGGGGTCATTCTCGGTGGTCAGAGCCTATCTCTCCTGCTGACCCTGCTGGCCACGCCGGTCATCTACTCCATCTTCGACGACATCATCCACTTCAGGCAACGCTGGCGTGAACGGCGCGCCGCCAAAGCTGCAGCCAAGCCTCAGCAGGTGTTCCAAGCCCCCATTTGACCCTCGCCATGCATTCTCGTTCTTTGCTTCTCATCTCCGCACTGGCTCTCAGCGCCTGTGCCGTTGGGCCCAATCACAAAACCCCTGATGTCACCGACATCACCCCCGCTCAATGGCGCTGGCAGACGGCCGCACCACGCGACGATCATCCGCGTGGCGACTGGTGGCAGGTCTTCAAAGACAGTGAATTGAATCGCCTGGAGACCCTGGCGGTGCATAACAGCCCGAGCCTTCAGGCCGCGATCGCCCGAGTGGATCAAGCACGTGCAGGCGCGCGCATCAGCACCGCGCCATGGTCACCGGATATCCGCCTGAATGGCGATGCCAGCCGCGAGCAGACCTCCGGCAATCTCCCCACGCCTGTGCCTGTGGATATTCCACGTGGCCGCATCAATAGCTTCAGTACCATGATCGATCTCAGCTACGAGATTGATTTCTGGGGCAAAGTCCGACGTCAGGTGGAAAGCGCGCGCGCCACCGCCGACTCGGCTTCCGCCAATTATTACAACGCCCTGCTCACCCTCACGGGTGATGTCGCCGCACAATACTTCTTGTTACGCTCCTCCGATGCGGAACTCGATGCGCTTCGCCGCACCATCTCCCTGCGTGAAAAGTTCAAAAATCTGCTACAAGATAAGTTTCAAGCTGGAGCCATCCCTGAAACCGATCTCGCCCGAGCTGTCACGGAACTGGCCACCGCAAAGGCGGAACTCGCCGATGTGAAACGCCAGCGTCAAGAAGCCAGTGACACCCTGGCCCTCCTCTGCGGTCAGCCAGCGAGCAGCTTCACCTTGAGTGAGCGCCCCATCGTCGCCAAGGCTCCACCGACCATCCCCGCCGGAGTGCCAGCCTCCGCCATCGAGCGCCGACCCGATGTCGCCGCAGCTGAACGCATCGTTAAAGCCCGCAACGCCGATATCGGAGTCGCCACAGCGGATTACTTCCCCGCTGTCAAACTCACCGCCTCGGGAGGTTACCTCACCAAAGATATCGACACCTTGTTCGGAGCCGACAGTCGTGTCTGGAGCATTGGCCCCAGCGTCAGCCTGCCCATCACGGCCCTCAGCGTCATCCGATTCAACGTCAAACGCCAGAAAGCCCTCCGTGAGGAAGCCATCGCCGACTATCGCCAAACCGTGCTTTCCGCCATTCGAGATGTCGAAACCAGCCTCGCTCAAACACGCTATCTGAAGGAACAAGCCGCTGCCGTCAGCGAAGCCCATACCGCGGCCACTAAGGCCACCGACCTCATCCGTGAATCCTATGAACGCGGCTCTCTGAGCTACTTCGAGCTCTTGGATGCCGAACGCACCCGCCTGCAAACCGAACGCCAGACCGCTCAGATTGCCGCTCAGCGTCACCTCGCCACGGTCCGTCTCATCAAGGCTCTCGGCGGCGGCTGGTGACAAGACAGAGCAGGTCTAACCATCACTTCTTCACCACCACCTGCCCGTCTGCATAGTGAACTAGGTGGTGGCGCAGACCGTGAATGGTTTTCACCGAAAGAGCGATCTCCGTATCTCCCAAGCTATAGCGCGCATCGGCGGGCACCGTGTGGAGTGCCACCCAATCCAACTGCCACCACGCCTGCCCTGCCTGCGCCCCCTCGCGACAGCGCAGGTAATCCAACGCCAAGATTTCCCCTGCATGCTGAGCCGCCTCGGCCCGCTGTTTTTCAGAGAGGAAAACCGCGAAATCCTGAGAAAAATAAAACCCGCAGGGATGCCGGTGCAGTTCCATTACCAAAGTAAAATTCAGCCCGTCTGCAAACTCAATCAGGATCAGGCAGCACATCCACAGCCACCTGCAGGCGCTGCTCCCCAGCACCGGTGGTGACGCCTCGAAGTGGGCTAACAT
Organism: Prosthecobacter debontii; assembly: GCF_900167535.1. NCBI lineage: Bacteria > Pseudomonadati > Verrucomicrobiota > Verrucomicrobiia > Verrucomicrobiales > Verrucomicrobiaceae > Prosthecobacter > Prosthecobacter debontii. The sequence goes on along the minus strand of NZ_FUYE01000017.1, from coordinate 96,375 downwards.
CGCTGAAATCCCGCCCCCAGGCCACGGTGACGTGACGCTCGGAAGGCAGGATGTTATTCGTGGGATCCGCATCCATCCAGCCGCAGGTCTCTCCACAATAGACAGAGACCCAAGCATGGGAAGCATCTGCCCCCACCAGCTTGACTTGTCCCGGGGGAGGTAACGTCTCCAGGTAACCACTGACATAGCGTGCGGGAAGTCCCAGTGATCGTAAGCAGGCGATCATGACCTGCGCAAAATCTTGGCAAACACCGCGGCGTTGGGTCAGGGCTTTCTCCACCGGGGTGGCGGCATCGGTGGCGGTGGGGTCAAAAATAAAGTCCTCGAAGATGCGGCGATTGAGATCACAGACGCCTTCTAAGATGGGCCGCTTGGGTGGGAACGAAGGGCGGGCGTAATCTGCATAAAGAGGCCCAATGGGGATCAATGGCGAAGCGAAGGTCAGTTCACCGGCAGGCGTCGCCACGTTATACACATCACTGCGGCAAGCATCGCGAATGGTTTCCCAAGCTGGAGTCTTGGCCGGATCAAAAGGTTCTGCACATCCCACCTCCACCAGACTGCGGGCAATGACCTCCAGTTTTTGATGGGAGCCCTCAATCTCGAAGTACACGGAGGTGTTGCCAAAGTAGTCCGACCTCTCCGAACGCTGTGCCGGCTCGGGCCGAATCACCAACTCATGCCAGGGACACTCTTGAAAAGGCAGCGCCCGTGGCTCCAACCGAGCCGTGTAATGCCCCACCGTGACGGCACTTTCATAGGTGTAGGTGGTGCGATGGATGATGTTGTAGCGCACGTTTAAAAAAGTTGGCGATTGTTAGCGGCGGCTGGCTGTTGTTTGCGATGGGTTTCCCGAACGACCGTTAGCTATGGCCTCCACGGTAAACCTCATTCCCCTTTACGGATGGCATGGCTGAAATAATGCTCGGTGACGATGTCGGAGAGTTTTTCCAGGCCTTCGATCAGATGATCACAAATGGCGGTGATAGCTGCCGGGACTTGTTCGGGGGTGCGGGAAAGGGCGGCTAGGTTCAGGGTACTGAGATCGGAGAGGAGGGTATCAATCTGCTGCTTCTCCAGCATGCCGGTGTCCTGAGTGGGGTCGAGCGGGAGTTGAGCCGTCTGCCGCCCTAGTACCATGAGCTGATGGGCCGCAGAACGGGGGTTGATGTCATTGAGCATGAGCAGATCCACCACCGGCACCACGGCTGGCCGTGCATAGTGCAGACGGCGATAGGTCATGGTGCTATCACAGATCTCCAGCAGCGGGCTGAGGATGCTGTCATCATGCTCCATTTGCTTCATCGTCCCTTTCATCAGGGTGAGGGTGATGGTGGCGCGCTCCAGACGCCGACCGATTTCCAAAAAGCGCCAGCCATGGCCACGAGTCATGTTTTCCTGCTGCATGCCACTGAGGGCGGCTAAGTCCAACACCAGGGTATCCAGCGCATGCTGTGCGGCTGAGATGCTGAAAGACCCGGCAGGTAACCGGGCATCCCGATCCAGGCGGTTGAATAGGCGCCACATGTCATCGGAAAGGCGATCCCGTGCTGCGGAGGCATTGTAGCGCAGACGAGACAGCAAATCCGGCACACTGCCGTCACGTTTGGCATCTTGTAGCAACGATTGAAGGTGGTCCCTCAGCCCCGTCGCCCCTGCGGGCACTAGCCCGATCTCTGCCATCAGATTGACACAGCTCTGTGCCTCCAGGCTCTGCACGGCCCCGCGTTCACCCGCCAGCCTCTGCATGATGACACGGCACATGCGCACGGTCAGCTCCAGGCGCTCTGCGTAGCGGCCCAGCCAGAAGAGATGATCGGCGGCCCGGCTCGGAACCCCGCTCGGTGGGCGGGCGGGGCGGATCACCTGCGCCTGTTGGTTGAGGTGGCCAAAGTTCGTGTCCTCAGTGCCGTCTCCGAGCACCCAGGTGTCCTTGCTGATCCCGCCACTGCGCATGGTCACCAACCAGCGCTGGGGCTCAGGGCTCACGCGGCTCAGGCCACCAGGCATGGTGGTAAAGCCATCCCCACGAGCGATGGCAAACGCACGCCAGACGAGTGAGCGCGGCTCCATCTTCGTCCCTGTCCAGGTCGGGGTGGTGGAGAGGCTGAGCACCTCCTGCGCCACCCATTCATACGGCGCCGCACGGATGCTTGCCAGCAGACGGGCCTTTTGCTCTTTCTCCAGGCTGCGGATAAAAACCGGGTCCCTGGCACCCCGCACGAAGGCGGGTTTGACCACCCAGCGGTCAGGCTGATTGAGCACCATGTCCAGCTCGCGCTTCTGCCCACACCACCAGGTGGGGACGCAGGGCAGCTTCAGCTCTTCCCCCAAGATGTGGCGACACAGGCCCGGCATAAAGGGGTGCAAGGCGGGTGTTTCGATCACACCGGTGCCCAGACCGTTCGCCAAGGCGATGTTGCCACTGCGCCATGCCTCGAGCAATCCTGGCGTGCCCAGTAGCGAACCAGAATTCAATTCCAGCGGGTCACAGAACACATCATCCACATGCCGGACCATCACCTCCACACGGCGGAGGCCCTCCAACGTCTTGAGCTGGGTGTGCCGGTCGCGCACGGTCAGATCTGCGCCTTCGACCAGGGGAAAGCCCAGATAGCGAGCCTGGAAGGCATGCTCGAAGTAGGTTTCATTGTAAGGCCCAGGCGTCATCATCAGGATGCCTGCATCCCCATGACGGTGTTTCGGCGCCAGAGAGCGCAGCATCTCACGCTTCACCTCGAAGTAATTGGCCAGCCGACGCACACGGGAGGTGTTGAATTCCTCGGCATACACGTTGGACATGACAATGCGATTCTCCAGGGTGTAGCCCTGCCCGCTGGGGGCCTGGGCACGGTCTGCCAACACCCGCCACATGCCAGAGGCATCCCGCACCAAATCGCAGCCAAGGGAGAAAATGAAGCGTCCGCCAGGGGGATTCACTCCCACCACGGGGTGCAAAAAGCCCGGATTTGCCTGAACGATACCGGGCGGTAGGAACCCATTGCGGATGAGGTTCTGGGGACCGTAGAGATCTTGCAGAATCGCATTCAGCAAGCGGCCCCGCTGATCCAAGCCCTCCTGAATGAAGCGCCATTCCTGCTCAGCCACGATGACGGGTAGCAAGTCAAGCATCCAGGGACGGCTGTTGCCGTGGGCATCGTCATAGATGTTGTAGGTCGCCCCGTGATCCGCCAGCAGGCGCTGGATGGTCTCCGCGCGCTGTTTGAGATCCGCAGCGGAACACTGGCCTAAAAAGCTGCCAAATGTTTTCCAATGCGGCCGCAGATTGCCGTTGGGCAGCACCATTTCATCAAAGACGCCTGACACAGGCCGATACCCCTCCAAGCATGACCCTGCTGGCAGTGGAGACTGCGGCGACGAGGGCTGGCTGCGAGGCGGCACAGGTTCTGGCGTAAAGGGTGGCGGGTTGGGCATTCGGCGTGAGATACTCTTCTTGCCAGAACGGCTGGTTCAAGCAAACAGATTCAATGCCAAGAGAGGTCAGGAATTTTCGTCAGATTCGCTACCTACTGAGGCACTTTTTCCGACGGCGCTGTCAGCATGCAGAATCCGGTTTTTGTCAAAACTGTTGCATGTGTGCCCCTACGATCCCCCCTTGTCATTTCCGTTGCATTCCTTTTGTGACTGTTTTGTCACCGTAATCATCTTTGGATTTTGGCGGTCTCCGGCACCTATCATGGCCTCCCTTTCAGCACTTGGCTGACGCGGAGATTTTGCCATGAATCGTTCTCTCTTCGTCTTCATTTTTGCCCTGCTGGGTAGCCTGGGCTCCGTCGCGGCGCAGACGCCCACCGCTACGGCCACGAAAGACTACCTCGCTCTCTCCCGGGAGTTGTTGAACAAATACTACGAGACTCAGAAGCTGCTTTCCAAAGAAGAGTCCGACTGGAAAACCGGCAAAGAAATCATCGGCAGCCGTCTGGCTCTGATGCAGGCCCAGCTCAAGGAGCTGACAGAAAAAACGGCCGAACAGCAGAAGACCATCACCACCAACGATACCGAGCGGGAAAAGCTGGATGCACAGAACAAAGAACTTCTGACCACCCAAGACCTCCAAGTCTCCGCCATCCAAAAACTGGAAGGTCGCGTGCACAAGCTCTGGCCACTGCTTCCAGAAATGCTCCAGGAAAAGATCCGTGGCCAGTATGAACGACTCCCGAAAGTGGGTCTGAAGCCCGAAGAGATCAAATCCAGCGTCGGCGAGCGCTTCGTCAACGTGCTGATCGTCATCAACGAAGTAAACAAATTCCATAGCGACGTGACCGTGGTCAGCGAGCGTCGCAAACTAGCCAGCGGTCGCGAGTTGGAAGTGCGTGTGATCTACTTTGGTCTCGCCGCTGCCTACTTCGCCGGCAGTGGTGAAACCGCCGATGTCGGTGGTATGCTCATTCCGGGTGAAAAAGGCTGGGAAGCCATCGAAGACCCGAAGGTAGCTGCCCTGGTGGATGAAGTCATCTCCATGAACAAGGGCGACAAGGTGGCCGGCTTTGTCTCTCTGCCGGTGAAAGTGCGCTGAACCCTCCCTCCCCTCATTTCGTTTCCGATGAAAGCCCCCGTGACTTTTCTCCTGGCCCTGTGCAGCCTCTGCACCGCCGCCTTCGCCCAGACCGCACCTTCCCCGCTCGCCAATGTGGCGGATGATTTCCAGAAACGCCTGGATACCGTGACACATGAGTTGGCGGAGACCCGCAAGCAGATCGAAACCGAAAAGGTGCCGATGACCAAGCAGCTCAATGAGCTGGACGACAAGATCATCGAAGCCCGCAAGGAATACGATCGCATTCTGCGCATTAGCGACAGCCGCACTCTGGACATCACCAACCTTAAGGCGCAGATCAAGGCCAAGGAAGACCAAACGAACTACATCTCCAACATCCTGGATGAATTCATCCGTAACTTCGAGACCCGCATCCACATTTCCGAAGCCCAGCGCTATGGCAAGACCATTAAGGATAAGAAGAATGCTGCTGCCAACGGCAACCTGAAGGCCGACGACAAACTTCAAGCCCGCCTGGACGTGCTCAATCTCGCCATGGATCGCATTGAGGAATCCGTCGGCGGTGTCATCTTCGACGGAAGCGCGGTCGAGGGTAAAAGCGGGGTCGTGTCGGAAGGTGAGTTCCTCGTCATGGGACCTCTGGCTTTCTTTGCCGGTAAAGACGGCAAACACATGGGTCTGGCCGACCTGCGCCTGAACTCCTCCGAGCCCGCCATCCTAACTCTGCCTGCCGAAACTCAACCCGAGAACATCGGCAAAACCATCGCCGCAGGTGAAGGTAAGCTCCCCATCGACTCCACTCGTGGTTCCGCCTTCAAGGTGGAAGAAACCAAGATGACCGTCTTGGAAGAGTTCCTCAAAGGGGGACCCGTCATGTGGCCCATTGGCGGTCTCGGTCTCGTTGCCATCCTTGTAGGAGTGCTCAAGTGGCTCCAGCTCAGCCTCGTGAAGCGGCCGAGCTACAAGCAAGTCACAGAACTGCTCGCTCATCTGGATGCAGGCCGCTCTCCTCAGGCACAGACCATGGTGAAGAAAATCGGTGGCCCAATCGGCAAGATGCTGGAAGCCACGGTGAAGCACTACACAGATCCAGCCTCCATGATGGAAGAGTCGATGTTCGAGCGCGTGCTGGATGCCCGCACCAAACTGAACTCCTACATCCCCTTCATCAAAATCGCCGCCGCTGTGGAGCCACTCCTCGGATTGCTCGGCACCGTGACCGGGATGATCAATACCTTCAAGCTCATCACCGTCTTCGGCACCCAGGATGCTTCCACCTTCTCCTCGGGTATTTCTGAGGCGCTCATCACCACCGAGTGGGGTCTTATCACCGCTATCCCCTGCTTGCTCATGGCTGCCTTCCTGGCGCGCCTCTCCAAGGCTGCTATGGATGACATGGAGAAGCTCGGCGTGCGCATCATGAATCATCGCAATGCGAAAGACGTCGGGGGAAATCCTCCTGGTCCGCTGACCGGTGCCGCCACGCCAGCGCCCGCCGCACCTGAGCCCACCGGTCTGCGCCCCATCACCGCGCCTGCGCTCTGATTGATCGGCCATTCCTCACGCTTGCTCTGAGAGAACCCCATCCTGCATGTCTATCCTCCCCCCATTACTGGCCAGCCTCACGGACACCCTGCCCAAAGGATTGGCTACGTATGTGCAGAGCGCCCTTGATCTCTGGGATGCGGGTGGTTGGGGTATGATTCCTCTGGCCATCACCGCCTTCGTTCTCTACGCCAAATGTGGCGATATGTTCTACACCTTCTTCCTGGTGAACTTCCGCCAGAATCGCTACTTCGGTGGCCACAAGATGGTCTCCCGACTCGGTGCCGACAGCGCAGCCTCTCTCTCGGCTTATCAAAGCGCCCAGAGATACCTCGACTTCCATGAAGTGCGCCTGCGGGATAATGCCAGCTACGACGATGTGATGGCCGCCTTTGAGGAACTGCGTGTGCACGAACTGCCGCCCCTGGATCGCGACCTCAAGTTCATCAACGTCGCCGTGGCCGCAGCTCCGCTGTGGGGGCTACTAGGCACAGTGACCGGCATGCTCACCACCTTTGACGGCCTTTCGAAAGGAGGCGGCGGTGAAGGCACCATGAACATCGTCGCTGGAGGTATCTCCGAGGCCTTGATCACCACCGAGACCGGCCTCATGATCGCCCTCCCTGGTTACTTTTTGCATTATTTGTTAACGGGCAAACGTGGCAAGTTCGAGGCCTTCATCGAACACCTCCAAAACGCCTGCGGCCAGCGCGTGCTGAAACTGGCCAAACACGAAATCAACGCCAACGACTGAGACATCCACCATGGGTAAATTTGGACAAAACTCCGAGCCGGAAGACGAGGCCGCGATTGATATTTCGCCGCTCATCGACTGTATCTTCATCCTGCTCATTTTCTTCATCGTCACCACCACCTTTGTGGAAGAAACCGGCATCGAAGTGGACAAGCCGCAAGCCGCTTCCGCAGGGGATCTGGAAAAGCAAAGCGTCATGATCGCAGTCACCGCCGAGGGCCAAATCGTCTATGGCGGTAAAGAGATCGGCATGAGCGGTGTCCAGTCCACCGTGCGTCGCTTTGTCGAGAAAGATGAAAGCACTCCGGTCATCATCCAAGTGGATGAAAAAGCCCCGTCCGGCCTCTTTGTCCGGGTCATCGACGAAGCCAAGCTCGGTGGGGCGGCCAAGGTCTCCGTAGCGACCCAGAAATAAGTTTTTCTCATGTCAGCCACGGCCCTCCCAGCCTCCAAGACACACAAACGCAAAGGCACCGGCCTCTGGGTCCTCGTGCAATTGCTGTTCATGGTGGGCTATGGAGCTGGCCTCACACTTTTTGTGTTCGGCGTCATCCCCTACCTTCAGATTGTCACTGGTGGAGCCAAAAAGGACCTGATCGTGCGCACCGTGGCCACGGTGGACGCACCGCCACCGTCAGACAATTTGCTGGATCAGCCTCCACCACCGCCAGACACGCAAGAAGAACCTCCACCAGATATGGCACCTCCACCTGATCTCGGCTCGACTTCGCTCGATATCGGCATGGTGGGTGGCACTGGCGCCGCCATGCCCATGAACTTTGGCGGAGCCGCGATGCAGAACGCGGTGGCCAATTTCAGTCTCGGCGACAGCGGCTCCAAACCGCGCCCCGTCTATCAAGTGCAGCCCAAAATTCCCGCCACCCTGCGCAACGCCAATGGGCGTGTCGAGGTGGAGTTCACCGTCGATGTCCAGGGACGTGTGCAGAATCCCCGCATCACCAGCAGCTTCAGTCCTCTGATGAACGAACCCGTCATCGCCGCCATCAAGCAATGGCGTTTCGAACCTGGTCAGCGTGGTGGCAAACGCGTGCCCACCAAGACCAAGATGCCTTTCAAGTTTGGCAAGTAGCCGCCCTCCTTCTCCCGCCGTTTCGTTTCCGTTTATGAAAAAGTCCGCCTTCACCCTCGCACTCTTCGCCATGCTCAGCAGCAGCTTGAGCCCGGCTGCCAGCTTGTGGGATAACCCGGTTTTCCAAAAAAAGCTTCTCGGCAGTTTTGGCTATTCCAGCGAGGTCGAACCCTCCATGTCCGAGACTGAGCGGGCCGACTACGAGCAGATCCTCCCCCTGCTGAAAGATGACCCCGACAAGGCCCTCAAATACCTGGAGCAACTGCGTGCCCTGCCCAACAGCAGCGCCCGCTTTGACTTCCTCATCGGCAACCTCCACTTCCAGAAAGATCGCAAGCAGGAAGCCGCCAAAGAGTTCATCAAAGCCCTCGAAAAATTCCCTGACTACCGCCAAGCCCACGCCAACCTCGCCATCCTGTATGCTCAGTCGGGTGCGCATCAGGAAGCGGTTCGCCACTTCACCGAGGCCATTCGCCTGGGTGCCGTGGATGGCACCAACTACGGTCTCCTCGGCATCTCCTACCTGAGTTTGGAAAACTACACCTCCGCCGAGGAATCCTTCCGTCAGGCCGTGGTGCTCAGCCCGGATGTCAAAGATTGGGTCATGGGCCTCGTGCGTGCGCTCTACATGCAGGAGCGTTTCACGGATGTCATTGCCCTGCTGGATACCATGCTGAAAAAGACACCCGAGGATGATTCCCTCTGGTCTCTCCAGGCCAATGCCTACATGGGGAAAAAAGACATGCTGGCCGCCGCTGCCAACTTTGAGGTGCTGGACCGCATGGGCAAACTGGAGACCGCCCAACTCTCTACCCTGGGAGACATCTACGTGAATGAAAACATGCTGGATGTGGCCGCCACGGCTTACCTCCGCGCTTATGAAAAAGATGGCGGCACCAATGTGACCGGCCCACTTCGCGCCGCAGAGATCCTGCTCGCCAAAGAAGGCTACAAAGCCTCCCGCGACCTGCTGCAAAAAGTGCAATCAGGCAGTTCCAAACTCAGCCCTGAAGACAATCGCCGCGTGATGAAACTGGAGGCCAAGATCGGCATGGCGGAAGGTAAAGAAAAAGAAGCGGTCGAAATTCTTGGCAAAGTGGCTGAACAAGATCCGCTCGATGGTGAAACCCTGCTCCTGCTGGGTGGCTACTATCAACGCGAGAGCAACAACGAAAAAGCGGCCTTTTATTATGAAACCGCAGGCGGCATCGAAGCCTTCGAAGCCGATGCCAAAGTGCGCCTCGCCCAACTCTACACCGGCATGGGTAAGTATGCGGATGCTATCCCGCTGCTCAAGCGTGCCCAAGACATCAAACCCCGTGAAAGCGTGGGTAAATTCCTCGAAGAGCTTGAGCGTTTCATGAAAAACCGCCGTTAATCGGTGCCCAACAGCCTCTACCCGTGAGGCGGTCGATGCGGCATGGATGCTATTTGCCCTCCACGGCAATAATCCATGATTCGGCACTTGGCATCGTTCAGGATTGCGACACAGTCTCAGCGTCTTCTTCATGGACCTGAAACTGATCAACCGCGAGATTTTGCTCTCCTTCTGGAAGGTGCATGTCCTGCACCATGCCGCTGAGGGCGAGGTGATCGGCCAATGGATGATCAAGGAGTTACGGCATCACGGCTACGAGGTCAGCCCTGGCACGCTGTATCCGCTGCTGAAGCGCATGGAGAAAAACGGCTGGCTGATCTCCACGGCGGATGCCAGTCGCGGACCGAAGGCCCCTCGTGCTTACCGCATCACTCAGGAGGGGCGGGAGGTGCTGAAGATCGTCCGTCAGCAACTCCGTGAGCTGGGAGTCGAGGTCGCACGGCATTGAGCCCCTGTGTGTGGATTCCGTGCTTCCTTTTCCATTCCCGTTTTGATAGCAACGGGGCGTTCTATCCGATGAAACGCCGCACCTTTCTCACCACGGCATCCGCCACCCTGACTGCACCTTTTGTTAGGTCACAAAGCAAAGTTTCTCTCCAAGGGGCGATCATCGGCCATGGAGAGCACCGTTATCAAGTCGATCTCCACTGGTGCCAAGCGAAGCGTGAGCAACATCCGGTGAAGAACTGTCATGAGATGGTGATGGATGCCCAAAAGCGCCTCATCATGATCACTGATGAAGCGCGTAACAACGTGCTCATCTTCGATAAAAACGGGCAGGTGCTCGATGCCTGGACACTCAAGCTCAAGTCAGGCCATGGCCTGACTCTGGATGCGCGGGAGGGCAAGGAATACCTCTGGCTCTGTGACCCCGCCGGCGGCGCGGTGGCGAAAACTACACTGACAGGTGAAGTCTTGCTCAAACTTCCGCATGCCAAGGACTGCGGCGCCTACGATGCCATCACCAAGTATGCCCCGACCGAAGCGGCCGTAGCCCCAAACGGCGATGTCTATGTGGCGGATGGCTATGGCTCTCAATTCATCCTGCACTTCGATGCGCAGGGTCATTTCATCCGCAAGTTCGGCGGGCAGAGCACCCAGGCCATGAATCCCGGCAAGTTCATGCAGGCTCATGGCGTCACGATTGATCTGCGTGGGACCGAGCCGCTCGTGCTCTGCACGGAGCGTGTCCGCAATGAGTTTCACTGGTTCACCCTGGCGGGCGAGTATGTGCGCTCCGTGTATCTGCCAGGAGCCTTCATGAGCCGCCCGGTGATCGCGGGAGATCTTCTGCTATCGGGAGTTTGCTTCGGCATGAAACCCGGAGACTACCGCATGTGGCGGGAACGCGGATTCATCATCATCCTGGATCAAGACCACCGAGTTATCTCCGCCCCAGGAGGCCATGCGCCTGAGTATGACGGTGATCAGGTGAAGCTGCTACTCCAGGATCAACCCGTCTTCCGCAATGTGCACGATGTCTGCGTGGATGATGTCGGCGATCTGTATGGCTGCCAGTGGAATGCGGATCAAGTTTACCCCTACAAACTGCGGCGAATATGATCTCAAGAATGTGCTTTCTTCATTTGACCCGCGCCTAGGCTGCCGCCTCTGTCATAGGGCATGGGTTCACGACGTTCCTTTATCCTCTCAGGCACGGCTTTTTTAACGAGTTGCCAGATGGCGACTCAAAGGATGGCGCCAGGCTATCCACAGGCGCAGCCGCAAGCTCAAGGCGGGCCCTTCATGCTGGGGATCGATTTCCTCGCCTCGCGAAACTTCGACCTCCTGCGCGGCAAGCGCGTGGGTCTCATCACCAATCACACCAGCATGACCGGCCGCGGTGAAATGACCCGCGTGGCCATGCAGCGTGCGCTCGGCTCTTCGCTAACGGCCCTGTATGCGCCTGAGCATGGCATCGATGGCACCATCGGTGCCGGGGTGCATGTCAGCACGCGACGGGATCACGTCACCGGCCTCACGGTTTACTCTCTCTACGGCCCCACGCGCAAACCGACCCCGCAGATGCTGGCCCCGATCGATGTGCTCGTCTTTGACCTCCAAGACATCGGCTGCCGCAGCTACACCTACATCAGCACCATGGCGGTGGCCATGGAAGCCTGTGCCGAGAATGGCAAACACTTCGTTGTGCTGGATCGTCCCAATCCCATGGGCGGCTGGCGTGTGGAGGGTCCCCCCCTCGAAGCTAAGTGGAAATCCTTCGTCGGTCAGATCCCTGTGCCCTATGTGCATGGCATGACGGCGGGTGAATTGGCCATGATGACCGCCAGCAGCCGAGGATGGATCAGCCAATCTCCCCGCATGAACGTGGTGAAAATGCAGGGTTGGAGCCGCAATATGGTGTGGCAAGACACCGGCCTGCGCTGGTATCGCACCTCGCCGAATATCCCCCATGCCACCTCCCCCTTCTATTATGTGGCCACAGGCATCCTCGGTGGAGCCGCAGCCGTGGACATCGGCATCGGCACGGAAAATCCTTTTGGCTATGCGGGGGGCAGCGGTGTGAATGCACAGGCCATGCTGGCTGCTTGCCAGAGCTGGCGTCTGCCCGGTGTCTCTTATAGCCCCTATTCCCGCAACGGCTTCGGCGGCGTGCGGTTAAACATCCATCCTCACACCCAGGCGGACCTCACGGCGCTGGATGTCATGCTGCTGGCAGAGGTGAATCGCCTCACGGGAGGCAAAGCCCTCAGCCGCATGAGTGGCTCCAAACTGAATCTTTTTCACAAAGTGTATGGTAGTGAATCTCTTTATAGCAACCTACGCAAAGGCGTTCCCAGCAGCCAGATTACCCGTAGCTGGGCCAATTGGACGCATTCTTTCCGGCAATCCCGGCAAAGATATCTGATGTATGCCTAGTCCCGGCATCAAAGAAAATCTTGACCATCTCGGCACGTCCCAGATATTCACATTTCGGAGTCACTTCCCCCGGCTCCTCTTTACCCCCAAGGAAATCGCGGCGTCTCTATGGCCGTCCCCAAAAAACCAGCCCCCGGAAAGTCCAAATCCTCCAAGACTGCACCAGCGCCAGCGAAAGCTAAAGCCGCTCCGTCTCCAGTCGCAGGAGAATCAACGCCTGAGAAACGCAGGCGCGGACGTCCACGCCTACATCCTGTGCAGGAACGCTCCAACCCTGAGGCGGCCTTGGGCCCTGATGGCCAGCCCATCAAGCGCAAGCGCGGACGTCCACCGAAGACCACCTATTCCACCACGGCGTCTGCCCCCACGGTGGTGTATGACGACATCAATTCCCCAGAGGTCCAGGCTCGCCTGAGAAACCTCATCCTTCTGGCGAAGGAGCAAGATCACTTGACCTGGGATGACGTCAATGAGGCTCTGCCCATCGGCATCGTCACGCCCGACCTCATGGATGAGGTGATCAGCCGCCTGCGCGCCATGGAAATCCGCGTCGTGGAGGAGAGTGACCTGCCCGGCCAGACCGCCATGAAGCTGCTGGTGCAAGTCACCGAAGAAGCAGCCGCCAGTGAACGGGCTCCGGATACCAAGCTAGACACGCTGGATGACCCGGTGCGCATGTATCTGCGCCAGATGGGCCAGGTGCCCCTGCTCACACGCGACCAGGAAATCCAGATCTCCAAGCGCATCGAGAAAGCCGAGATCAGCCTCCAAAGCTGCCTGCAAAACGTCGGCTTCGTGGCCAAGAACTTCCTGCAATTTGCCGAAGGCCTCGCCAATGGCATCGAACGCTTCGACCGCCTTGTCATCGACCGCAAAGCTGAGGAACGTGATAACTACTTCAAGAAACTCACCCCGCTCATCGAGCAGGCCCAAGACAGCTTCAAACGCTGCAATGATCTTTATGCCGCCTATCTGAATGCAGGTGCGAAGAAAAAGGAGTCCGCGCTGGAAGCCTTCAACAACGCCCGCAGCGCTTACTTCAAACTCACCGCCAAGTTCTTCTTCAAACAGAAGCTGAATGAAGACTTCGTCGCCCTCCTCCAGCAAAAGCTCCGTGAGTTAGAGCATTTAGAGCATGAAGTGCGGGTGCATCCGAAGAACGAAGCCGCCGCACAAACGCTGCATCAGTTCCAGCTTAACGCATGGCAAAGCCCGGAGGGTTATCACCAGATCGCCGCGGACGCCCGCCGCTGCGTGTCTGAGTCCACGCGTGCCAAGACCGAAATGATCGAGGCCAACCTGCGCCTCGTCATCTCCATCGCCAAGAAATACACCAATCGCGGCCTCTCTTTCCTCGACCTCATTCAGGAAGGCAACATGGGCCTCATGCGCGCCGTCGAAAAATTCGAATACCGACGCGGCTACAAATTTTCCACCTACGCCACCTGGTGGATCCGCCAGGCTATCACCCGCAGCATCGCCGATCAGGCCCGCACCATCCGCATCCCGGTGCACATGATCGAGACGATCAACAAGCTCATGCGCGTGAACAAACAGCTCGTTCAAGAGCTGGGTCGTGACCCCACCCCGGAAGAAATCGCCGAAGAAATCCACCTGCCTGTGGAGCGTGTGAATGCCGTCCTGCGCATGGCTCAGCAGCCCGTCTCCATGCAGGCCAAGGTGGGGGATAGCGATGGAGACACCGAGTTTGGCGACTTCATCGAAGACAAGGAAGCCCATGACCCCATGGAGCTCACTGCGATGAACCTGCTGCGCGATAAACTCCGCGACGTGCTGGATACCCTGAACCCCCGCGAACGCGAAGTGCTGGAGCAGCGCTTCGGCCTCGTGGACGGTGCCGGCCGCACCCTGGAGGAAGTGGGTAAACAATTCCAAGTCACCCGCGAGCGCATCCGTCAGATCGAGGCCAAAGCCCTCCGCAAACTCCGCCACCCCACCCGCATCCGTAAGCTGGGTGGTTTCTTTGGTGGGAGTTAAATGATGACCATCCAAATGTGAGAGGCCTCAGGCCCTCTCGTCCTGAGGTGAGGCCCCAAAAGGCCTCACCTTTTGATTTATAGAATGAGCATCTTCTTCAAGAACGGAGCCGTGCGGCTGACCTTGTGTTTGGCCACTTCCAGCGGGGTGCCTGAAGCCACAACTTCACCACCTGCGGCTCCGGCTTCAGGTCCAATATCAATGAGGTAATCCGCTTCGGCAAAGATGTCCGGATGATGCTCGATAACCACCACGGTATGACCGTCATCCACGAGACGATGCAGGATATCAATGAGCCGACCGACATCACTCATGTGCAGACCGATGGTCGGCTCCTCGATGAGATAGAGATTCTTCTTCGTGTTTTTGAGCCCTCGCAGCTTCTCCGTCGCGGAGCGTGCGACGCCGCCGCTCAGTTCCGTCACCAGTTTGATGCGCTGAGCTTCGCCACCGCTGAGTGTGGGGCTTGGCTGGCCGAGCTGCAAGTATCCCACGCCGGTATCGGCCAGCAGTTGCAGAGGTCGGGCGATGCGCTGCTGATGGGCGAAGAACTCCGCAGCTTCGGTGATGCTCAACTTCAACACTTCGCCGATGTTCTTGCCATTGTATTCGATCTCCATGGTGGCGGAGTTAAAGCGCATGCCTTGGCAGACTTCACAATGCACGCGGGTGGAGGGCAGGAAGTTCATCTCCACCTTCACATAACCGTTGCCCTGGCAGGCTTCACAGCGACCGCCTTCCGTATTGAAAGAAAAACGCCCAGCATCGTATCCGCGTGCACGCGCGGTAGGCACCTGAGCGAAGAGCTTACGAATATCGTCCAACACCCCCACATACGTGGCAGGACAAGAGCGTGACGTTTTGCCAATGGGTGACTGATCCACCTCATAAACAGCGGCAAAGTTCTCCACACCGAGGATGGCCTTCCAAGGCTGAACGGAGCCCTTCTTCTTGCGTTCCTTGCTCAGCAGGGCTTTCACGCCGGGGAACAGCACCTGGTGCAGAAAGGTGCTTTTACCACTGCCGCTGACGCCAGTAATGACGGTCAACCGCCCCACCGGGATCTGCACATCCACATTCTTCAAGTTGTTCGCATAAGCGCCCTGAATCTTCAGCCAGCCATCCTTGCTACGAGGGCCAGGTAAATCACGCCATTCACCACGCAGGGGATGCTTGAAAGGATTCCGCAGGCCTTGACCTGTCACACTCTGACTGTCGTTCAAGATGTGCTCCAAATTTCCCTGAGAAATGACCTGCCCGCCGAAACGTCCTGCCCCGGGCCCGAGGTCGATGATGGTGTCCGCACGGCGCATGGTGTCGTCATCATGCTCCACCACGAGCAGCGAGTTCCCCTTATCACGCAGGGCGGAAAGCGTGTCCAAAAGGCGCTCATTGTCGCGTGGATGCAAACCGATGGTGGGCTCATCCAGCACGTAAAGAACGCCACGTAAATTACTCCCCAACTGCGCAGCCAAACGAATGCGCTGCGCCTCTCCACCACTCAAGGTATCGGCACTGCGATTGAGTTGAAGATAACCCAGCCCCACTTCTTTCATGAAGTGCAGACGCTGCTCAATCTCAGCCATGATATCACGGGCGATTACCGCTTCTGTTCCCTCAAACTTGAGCTTCGTCACTTCCGCCGCCGCATCCCCTGCGGACATGGCATTGATCAGCGGCACCGAGGTGTTTTGAAGACGCACATAACGCGCCGTCGCATTCAGGCGCGAGCCCTGGCAATCGGGGCAAACCACACGCTCATTGTCCGCTTCATCATCGTCACTGCTGCGGGAAAGACGACGTTCCTCCTCCATCTCCGCTTCGAGCTTCGACATGTCATCGCGACGAGGTTCAGCCCCATGCGCAGAGACTTTGAAGCCGAAACCACGACAGCTTGGGCACCAACCATGCGGACTGTTGAAGGAAAACAGACGCGGGTCGAGTTCCTCAAAGGATAGATCACATTTCGGGCAGCTCATCTCCGTGCTCAGCACTTGAGAGACATTGCCGGGTAGCCACAGTTTGACCGTGCCCTTGCCCATCTTGAGGGCCTTTTCCAAAAGCGGGCGCGGTTCCAGAGCGGAGGCTCCTTTTTTGATCTCGCCCACAACCGCATCGATACTGTGCTCCTTGAAACGCTCTAGTCGTTTGAAATTGGCGGTGCCAACGAACTGACCATCCACCAGCAGGGTTTCGATGCCTTGTTTCGCTGCGGCTTCCGCCACATCCGTGTGGAAACCTTTCCGAGCCTTCACCAGCGGAGCCAACACTTGCAGCCCGGCTTTGCGAGCGCGATCCACCACCGTTTGGGTGATGGCACTCAGGCTCTGCTTCTGCACAGGCACGTTGCAGTGCGGGCAGTATTGGGTGCCGAGCTTGGCAAACAGCAGGCGCAGGAAATGATACACCTCCGTGACCGTGGCCACGGTGGATTTTCCACCGCCACGGGAGATGCGCTGCTCAATGGCCACCGTCGGCGGCACACCGCTGATCACATCCACTTCTGGCTTCTCCATCTGCTCGACAAAGGTGCGTGCATAGACGGACATGCTGTCCAGGAAACGACGCTGACCTTCTGCAAACACCAGATCGAAAGCCAGGGATGACTTACCACTGCCGCTCAAACCGGTAACCACCACGAACTGATCACGTGGTATGTCTAACGAAATGTTTTTCAGGTTATGCTCGCGCGCTCCACGAATGCTGATGGCATTCGGAGCGAGATGCTCCGCCTTTTCGGGTTTATGGGTCTGATACGCCGTCGCGGCTTCCTGAACCTTGCTGGAGCGTGCGGATTTTTTCGTTCCAAACTTCTCTGCAAGGTAATGCCCCGTCCAGGAACCTTCACAGGCCGCCACTTGCTCAGGCGTTCCCGCCACCACGAGCTGACCGCCCTGAGCCCCGCCATCAGGTCCGAGATCGATCACCCAGTCGGCGCACTGAATCACATCCACATTGTGCTCAATCACCAACAGGCTGTTACCTTCATCCACAAGACGCTGCAGCAGCTTCACCAGCAAAGCGATGTCATCGAAGTGCAGGCCCGTCGTCGGTTCATCCAGCAGTAGTAGAGTGGGGCGACCGTCATGATCTTTCTCCGAGGCGCTTTCGATCAGGTGCCCCACCAGTTTAAGACGTTGAGCTTCACCGCCGGAAAGGGTGTTCAGGGGCTGACCGAGTTTCAGATAACCCAGCCCTGCTTCCACCAGGATCGCGAGCTGTCCCGCCACCTGACGCGCTTTGCGAATGAAGGACGCATCGGCTCGGGCCCCCGCATTCCCTCCTGGAGCTTCCATTTGGCCAAACCATTCCGAGGCTTCCTCCACGGTCAGGCTCAGCACATCATGAATGCTGCGACCATGCAATTGGATCTTCAGGGCGTGGGGTTGGTAGCGCTTCCCTTCACACTCGGGACAGGTCACATACAGGTCACTGAGGAACTGCATCTCGATCTTCTCGAAGCCGTTCCCCATGCAGCGCTCGCAGCGGCCTTCACCCGAGTTGAAGGAAAAGAACCCGGCGCTGATGCCCTGGGTGCGAGCATCTTCACTTTCGGCAAACAAGGCACGAATGGTATCGAAGGCCCCTACATACACGGCGGGAGTGCTGCGTGGTGTCCGAGCCAGAGGCGACTGATCCACCATGATGACCTGGCTGAGATTCTCATGGCCCGAGATGGACCGAACTCGGCCGGGTTCATCCTCACTCACTTCCCCCCGCAGACGCTGGAGATTCCGATACAGCACTTCATGCACGAGGGTGCTTTTGCCCGAGCCCGACACCCCGGTGATGCAGCAGAAGACACCGAGAGGAATCTCCACCTCCAGGTTCTTGAGGTTGTTCTGTTTCGCTCCTTTGATGGTGATGAAGGGCAGGTTCTTCGAGGTTTTCCCTTTGCCGCTCGGCTTCACCCCAACGGCACGACGTTGTGCCGGCACCGGGATGGTTTTACGCCCCGTGAGATAATCCGCCGTCAATGAGCCCGCTTGCTTTTCCAGCCCGCTCAAAGGTCCATCGTAAACCAATGTGCCGCCTTTATCACCCCTGCCCGGCCCGATCTCGATGAGATGATCCGCTGCCCGCATGACGGATTCTTCATGCTCCACCACCAGTAGGGTATTGCCCTTGTCACGCAGCCCTTCCATCACCCCGATGAGGCGCCCGATGTCACGCGGATGCAGACCGATACTCGGCTCATCCAAAACGAACAGCGTATTCACCAGCGATGCTCCTAAACAGGTGGTTAGGTTAACACGTTGAAGCTCACCTCCACTCAAGGTACGGGTTTGGCGATCCAAATGAATGTAGCCCAACCCAGCACGCTCCAAGTAGCTCAGACGACTCAGGATCTCATCCCGCAGCATCGTTGCGGCATTGTCGCCAGTATGCACTGGCCAACTCTGGATCAGCGGCAGCAGGTCCGTCACGGCGAGGTTCCAGAGATCCGCAATGGTGTGCTCGCCGATGCGAAAGTGATAAGCCTCTTTTTTCAAGCGACCGCCATTGCATTCCTGGCAGGTGGTGTAAGCACGGAAACGGCTGAGGAAGATGCGCACGTGCATCTTGTAAGCACGACTCTCCAGCCAGCGGAAGAAACCGCGCACGCCATACCACTCGCCGTTTTGCCAAGCTTCTTCAGGATCTTTCCCCGAGCCCTCGACAATCCATTTTTGCTGATCCTCTGGCAGATCGCAAAAGGCCGTGTCCAAGTCCACACCCTTCTTTTTAGCCGCGCGTTCCAGATCATCCTGACTCTCGCGATACGTGCTTCCCGTGAAAGCTTTGACCAAACCCTCACGAATGCTCAAGGACTCGTCCGGCATGGCCTTGCGCAAATCCAAGCCCAGAGTCCGGCCAAAACCTTTACACGCTGGACACGCTCCAATGGGACTGTTGAACGAGAATAAACCCGGGGTCGGAGGCGGAAGCTGCACATCACAGTCCGCACAGCGCCAGTCGGTACTGAAAGCAAAGGACTGATCCTGAATGATCGCCGTCACCTGTCCTTTACCATAACGCAGAGCCGCCTCCAGCGCCTCACTGACGCGTGACTTCTGGTTAGGCTCCAGGGTCACGCGATCCTGAATCACCAAGGCCACCGCAGGAAGCTTACGACCTTTAACCGAGTCCGGTTCATCGGTGCGAATGGCCTCTCCATACAACCACAGGCGGAGGTAACCCTGGCTCTGGAGGAAGGGAAAAAACTCCTCCACGGGAGTCCCTTTCGGCACAGGCACACCGAAACAAATCAGCGCCGCTTTCCCCGCATGCTTGGTCAGCAGTTCACGCAAAATGCTCTCTGGCGTTTCCGGTTTCACCGGCCGGTGACACTCTGGGCAACGTCCCTCGGCCAGACGCGGGAAGAGCATCTTCAGGTAGTCGTTGATCTCCGTGATGGTGCCAACCGTGCTGCGGGTGGAGCGGATGTTATTGACCTGCTCAATGGCGATGGCGGGCGGGATGCCATGAATGGCCTCCACCTTGGGTTTATCCATGCGCTCAAAGAACTGCCGTGTGTAAGGCGAGAAGGTCTCCACATAGCGCCGCTGCCCCTCGGCATAAATGGTATCAAAGGCCAGCGATGACTTGCCACTGCCGCTGGGTCCCGTCACCACACAGAGCTTGCCCAAAGGCAGGTCCAGACTGATACCACGCAGGTTGTTTTGAGTCGCCCCACGCACCTGGATGACGTCGGCGATGGCGGTCGGGCTGGGCTTAGCGGCAGTTTTTTTCGGCATGGGGTGGCGCAGGATAGAGTTACGCCAGAACAGTTCAAGTGAACGCTAATTTTTTCAGCCCTGAAGAAAAAAGTGCGGCCTTGAGATGTCCCTACCGATCACTCAAACACAAACGGCAGTCCTTGGGCCTTCATGAGGTCCCGCTCTTTGGCCATGTATTGATCCGCCAGCTTGCTGAAGACCTTCTCCGCGCGCATGCGGGCCAGTGTTGCGTTCACTTGGGCTTGAAGTTCGTCGCGGCCTTTCTTCATGCCCACCGCCCATACCTCCTCACGCAGTGGGGCCAAGATCGCCCGGGTCGTGTCCGGGTGCTGCTCATGGTAGTTCATCACTGAAATTTGATCATACACCCAGGCGTCCACCCGGCCGTTCACCACCTCCAGCACGCAGGCAGCATCGGTATCTAGCGCAACGAGTTGTGCCCCGGGTAATTCCGCACGGCACCATTGCTCACCCGTCGTGGCGATGCGCACCGCCAGCTTGCGTCCCGGGGTTTTCAAGTCGGCCGCAGATTGCACGGTCGAGTTCTTGGCCACCAGGATGGAGAGGCCCGTTTTGACGTAAGGGTCCGAGAAGTCGATGGATTTCCGCCGCTGATCATTGGCCGTGAGAGAGGAAATGATGAGGTCGATCTGCCCAGATTGAAGCGCTGGGATCAGCCCCTCGAAGCTCATGTTTTCATAAATGACCTGTTTCCCCAAGGTCTTACCAATCTCATCCCCGATGGCCACACTCACACCACTGACCTTACCCTGCGCGTCTTTGAATTCAAAGGGGGGGTAAGTGGCGTCCATGCCGATGACGAGTGCCTCGCGCTCCTTTCTCGAACAACCGGTGAGAGTGATCAAAAGGCTCAGCAGGGGCAGCAGGAAAAAGGAAGCGACTCTCATGATCCCTCACTACGCACCAAAATGCGTGCCAGCGCCAGAGAAGAAACCGACGCTAGGGAGAGAAGACCATCCGATGTGCTCCTTCTCCGAAACAGAGGCCGTGTTTAGGCCGCTTCAGAGAGGACTTTGTCCAGACGCTTGCGGGCGGCCTGAGCCTTGCGCTCTTCACCCAGACTATCCAGCAGAGAGATGTAGTCTTGGCCCACAGCCTCGTAGCTAACGGCCTCTGTGGCCAGATGCTGCTCGAGAATGCGCAGGCTATTTTCATAATTCAGAATGGCGGCCGGATTATCGCCCAGCTCATGGCAGGCGGTGGCGAGATTGCAGTAAGACTGCGCCACATCGGGATGATTCGTGCCCAGCAGCTTCATGCGGATGTCCAGAGCTTCTGTGAACATCTCCTTAGCTTGGTCAGGAAAACCAGCGGTGTAATAAAGGCTGCCGAGATTGTTATAAACGGAAGCGACTTCCTCCGTTTCACGGCCTCGACGGTTTTCTAAAGCTTCCAGTGCCCGCAGGTAGTGCTGCTCAGCCAGGGCGTATTTGCCGAGGCCTTTGTAAATCATCGCCAAATTATTGCGGAGCTGAGCCGCCACTTCCTCATTCGGCGGGGTGAGCGCCTCGTAATCGCTGATGGCCTGCTCATAAAGCGGTGCGGCCTCCGCCTCCCGCTGACTGAAGTCCAGCAAGGTGGCCAGCTGGGTGCGAGCACGGGCCACCTGAGAAGGTGGGATGGTGGTCTTCCCGGCGATTTCCAAAGCCTCACCGTAACTGGCCTCAGAGCCTGCTGCATCGCCCATCTCCCGCTGGATGTCGCCCAAGACCTGCAGACCGGTGAATAAACGCGGAGCTTCTGCGGGTTCATCCTCCACCGCTTCACGAAGACCAGAAAGGGCACTGGTGGCGGCACTGAGAGCCTCATCCAGTTTTCCTTCGCGCAAGAGAGTCGCGGCGTGATTATCCAGCAGATTGGAGAAGCTCGAAAGACTCGCAGACACAGTTAAGAAGCAGGGGGTTGGTAATGAGCCTATAACATCGCGGCTTCACCCTTCCGACATCAAGCAAAAAAGACAGACTTTGGAGGGGGCTAAAGAGTCTTGTATCAAAAGTGAGGCAGGATTTTCCATCAAGGGCGGCTGGCGATCCACTCCAGCAGTTGCCTCCGCTGCACGGGCAGACGCCGGTGAAAGCTGTCCGAGATGGCTAAGACCGCCTCATCCCCGCTGCTCGCCCCAGCGATAAGGCCCAGGTCTTCGGCGAGGCGAAGCTCGAAACGCTGGATCAAGGCCTGACTCGGGTCGTGATCATTGAGATAATCCAAGGCCTTGGTCAGCAGGTCGTGAATGGCGGGGAGCGGAGCGTGCGGCTCCACCACGAGCTGAATCAGTTTGACCAGATAAGTCGAGGCAAGGACACGCCCGTAGCTGTTGCGCAGCCCTAACCGTGGAGTCTGCCAGTGGGCCTCCACCAGCGTATGCAGATCCCCTTTACGTGCAGGCGCATAGTGAATGTCGGCGGAGACAAAGAGATCTAGCAGACCAGCAAAAGCGGACTTCGGCCGCAACGCTCCTTTCGCAATGGTGCGAAAGAGGCCCATCTCGGCACTGCACCATTGGACGATGAGGGTCGTCTCGGAGTAGCGTGTGCGACCGATCAAAATGGCCTCAGTTTTTTCCATCGGCCCCTGTTGTCTCATGGGAAAAGGCCGGGTGCAAGAGGCAGAGGTCTAAGACGAGCGTGATCGGTGCCCCTTACGCCGCCTCGGTTTGGGTCGGGCTTCTTAACGTCAGGCGATACATCTTCGGCCACAGAATGAAGGCCGCCGTGGAGAGGGCCAGATAGTAATGCGGCATCTCGATGCGCCCCTGCCCTGCAGGCGTGTAAGCGATGATGGCGAAGAGCAAATATCCGGCCTTCCCACCGGTCATGATGCTGCGCACGACCAAGGAACCGAGTGTGCCGACAAAGAGCAGCAGGCCGGGAATCCCGAGCTCCAGCCACAGGGAGACATACTCATTGTGGGGCGCCCACAGCACGCCAGAGACACCTGTGCCATGGCCGAGCAGGGGCGCTTTCATCACGCCTTCCCAAGCATCCGCCAGGTCTTTGGCACGTTCGGGGGATTTCAGTTTTTCAAAGTCCAGTTCGTAAATGGCTTGGAGACGATCAGCTGTGTTTTTATCTTTGAGGATGCCTTGCTCCGTGCGGCTCTGCAGCACCGCAAAACCAATCCCGGCTGCGGGAATGGCGAGTGCCGCCATCAGCAGCAAAAAAGGGAGGTTACGCCGTGCATTGACCAAAACATAAACCCCCACCATCAGGATCAGCACCACGAAACCGCTGCGTCCATACGTGAGTGCGACGCCGACGAAGGAGACGGCGATGAGCAGGCAGTTGAGTCGAAAACTCCGAACCAAAGCGAAGGTGATGCCTAACATCTCACACAACAAAACGGGCGGGAAGTTGGGGTGGCTGTTAAACCCCGCGAAACGCCCCTCGATGCTGGTGAACTTCACCATTCCAAGCATCTCGGCCAGTTCAGAACCGGTGGTCATGAAGATGGCTAAGATGGCGGCCCAACGCACCGCCCGAAGCCCCACTGGTGTGGAAAGCACCACGAGTGTCACCACGATGACGAGCATCACACGGGCATGGTCCATGCCCATCTGTCCCTGGAGGCTGGTGACGGCCCGAGACAGAAAAGCGGCATCGAACAGACGCACCGACGGCAGCAGCAAGACCAGCAGGGCCGCAGGAGCCAACCGGATACCCGCCAGGAGGGATAGCCCCATGCAGGAGCTGAAGGCCAGCACGGTGAACCAGGACGGCTTCAACGGCGAAATTCCCGCATTGTAAGAACCGATGATCACATCCGCAGCGAGCAGGCCGAGAATGGTGCCACAGACCCAAATGACCAGTCGATGCGATAGCGGCTCTTTCACGACCGGTGCAGGCAGAGCCCGACCGGCATAAGCGGAGGGTGCAGGAGCTACGGGATAGCTAGTCGGGTAAGGTGACATCGGAAAGCGGGAGAAAGCTAACTCATTTTTGCTCCGCCAGCCAGGCCTGGAACATGAGGATATCCCAAAGATAGAAGTGCCAGTTGCGGGTGCCGCTCAGATGCTCCTGCCACTTTTGACGGATGGGCGCGGGATGGAAATACCCCTCACGCTTCAGGCGGCTTTCACTCAGCAGATCCTCCGCCCACTCGCGCAGTTCACCCCGTAGCCAATGCTCCAGGGGCACTCCAAAGCCGCGTTTGGGTCGATCAATCAAAGCCTTCGGCACATGTCGGTAAAGCGTCTCTCGCATCAGCCACTTGCCTTTGCCCTCACGCACTTTCATCGCATACGGGATCGTCCAGGCAAACTCGATGAGGTTGGTATCCAGCAGGGGAATACGCCCCTCCAGACTGACCCCCATGGCGGCACGATCCACCTTCACCAGGATATCTCCCGGCAGATAAGTCTCCATGTCCAGATGCATCATGCGATGGGTGAAGTCACTGACGCGTGGCCAGCCCTGCGTGTTCGTGATGCTCGTCTGTGGATCATGCCCGCCGATGACCACCTGTGCGGGCTGCTTCCAGTGCGACATGAGCGTGAGGTAAAGTGTCTCCATACCTGGAGCGGCCACCACTTCCGCCAGTTTGTGCAGCTTGTCACCGAATGGCACATGCCGCAGGCGCTTCGGCAGCATTGGGCGCGCGACTTGGCCTAACGCATTGAGCGTTTGCGGCGGCAGCAGGGTCATGCCTCCGGCGGCGGCCTTTTTCAGAACCGGTGGCATCCAGGCGAATTTGTTCCAGAGATTTCGCCCCACGAAGTAACGCTCATACCCTCCGAACAACTCATCC
Organism: Prosthecobacter debontii; assembly: GCF_900167535.1. NCBI lineage: Bacteria > Pseudomonadati > Verrucomicrobiota > Verrucomicrobiia > Verrucomicrobiales > Verrucomicrobiaceae > Prosthecobacter > Prosthecobacter debontii. The sequence continues at coordinate 71,727 of NZ_FUYE01000017.1, read as the reverse complement.
CCAGCATCTCCACTGAGCGCCACCGTCACATGCTGGCGCGCCATTTTACAGACGAGGTAAGTGGGGATCTGAGAGTAATCTGAAAAAGGTTCATCATACAGCCCGGGCATGAGAGGGATGGTCTTCAGCGCATCCTGCCCTGTCACATACATCTCGGTGTGATCCGTGTGCAGATGCGCGGCCACTTCTTTGGCAAACTGCGCCTCATTGTATTCCGGCACATCGAAGCCGATGGTAAAGGTGCGCACAGGGCGTGAACTCTGGGCCTGCATCATCGCGACGATGAGCGAGGAATCCACCCCCCCAGAAAGGAAGGCCCCCAGCGGCACATCGGCCACCATGCGCAGGCCCACGGCTTCCTTGAGCATGGATTCAAAAGCTTCAATGGCTTCCTGATCCGTGCCGCTGAATGGATGATCAACGCCATGCTCGACGACCTGACGCAGTGACCAGTAAGTCTGTGGCTGAGGTCGCTCCTGCGAGTTGCCTAGCGTCAGCAAGGTGGCCGGTGGTAGCTTATGAAACCCCTGATAGATGCACTGAGGATCGGGGATGTAGTTGAACCGAATCTGACTGCATAAAGCATCGCGGTTGATTGCTGCATTGAAGCCGGGGAACTGGCGAATGGCTTTCAGCTCGGAGGCAAAAAGAAAGGTCTCACCTAACCAACCATAATAAAGCGGCTTCTCCCCCAGGCGGTCACGTCCCAGGTGCAAGGCACGCTCTTGGCGATCCCACACGGCAAAGGCAAACATGCCATTGAATCGACGTGTTGCCTCGGGGATTCCCCACTGCACAAAGGCCGCCAGCATCACTTCCGTGTCCGAGTGGCCGCGCCAAGTGTGGCCATGCTTCTCCAACTCCGCACGCAAGCTTTGGAAATTGTAGATCTCGCCATTGAAAACCATGACATAACGCCCGCCATCGCCGGCACTCGTCATCGGTTGATGCCCCAAGGGTGACAGATCGAGGATGGATAAACGCCGATGTCCCAAAGCGATGCCAGTTTCCCCATCCACGCAGGCTCCATGATCATCAGGGCCTCGACTCACAATGGCATCGGTCATGCGCGTGACCTCCGCTGTCATCTGCGCAGAAGAGCGTGATCGGGGGACCGTGAAAAAGCCAGAGATGCCGCACATGGAGAAAGGTCAGTAAACGGTGATCAGTATTCAGGATTCAGTGAAGCAGGCACGCTTGCCCGCTCAGGGCCATGACTGAGCAAGGTCTCAAATTCGGCTATGACACTCTGAAGGGAAAAGTGGTTCTCAATGCGCTCTCGCCCTTCATGGCCAAGAACGCGACGCTCTTCGTCTGGAAGACGCAGAATGTCCAGGCAGGCCTGGGCCAATGCAACAGGGTTCCTTGGCGGCACCAACCGCCCAGTGTCACCCATGACCCAGGCGGTATCGCCGATATCCGTAGCCACAACCGGCACACCACACGCCATGGCCTCGCCGACGACATTCGGGAACCCTTCGCCAAAAGCCGAGGATGAGACTGCGATATCAAGCGATGCTGTGAGCTCTGGGAGATCGTGACGTTCACCCATTAGTTGAACGTTTTTTGTTAGGTTGAGGCGATGGATGTGAGTGGTAAGTTCTTCGTTTTGTTCATCCACGCCAGTACCCACGAGCACAAATTCAGCCTGCGGAGCTTTCTTCACGATCAAGGCTGCGGCCTCGAGAAAGGTGGGATAGTCTTTCATGGCGGCATATCTACCGAAACGACCGAGACGATAAGGTTGATCACGCCTCAAGGGCTGCGTTAAACGTCTGCCCCAGCGACTGAGATCGAAGCCATTGGGGATGAGCCTCGTGCGTGCTTTGCGATAACCGATGGCTTCATGCTGTCGGGCACTCACCTCCGAGTTGTAAGTGATGGCTTCAGGAAACCGGGAAAGCAGAGCTAATGCACGGATGACCATCGCCGAGCCTCGTTTCTCCAAGGCAAGGTCATAGAGCGATTGGCGAATGTTCCAGATCACTCTTGCGGGAGTGGAGAGGCGTGCCAAGGAAGCCACCAGGCAACCATGATACATCCAACCCATGATCACGGTGGGCCTGGATTGGCGAGCGAACTTGAAGAGACGCCATACGGCTCTCGGTGTCGGTTTGCCCGCAGGCATGTCTAGACTGTGAACCGTCGCTCCCAGAGATTTCAGTGGCTTCACGTATTTGCCCCCAGAAGTCAGGGAGATGACCGTATGATGACATCCGGATAGGCCACCGATCAGCTGCGTCAGCATCATTTCAGCGCCTCCCGTGCCTAGCCCCGTGGTGATCCAAAGCACCCTGGTCTGGCTGGTAGGGACCCGCTGCGTCTGGTCCGACAATTTTTGAAAGCGTGAGATAGCAGCGTCGTCGTAGGAGGAGATACCTGCCTCATCCGATGATTCTACGGACCCGGCGCAGCGGGTCCCTACCAGAGACGGTTTGATCAAGGCAGCGGTTCTCTCCACCATGCGCTGAACGGTGAAATGGTCCAAAATGCGTTGGCGGTTTTTCAGGCCGAGTTGGTGCCGCCCCTCAGGCGCTAGAGCAAGAAAGGCCCGCATCCTCTCTGCGAGAGCCGCCTCATCTCCGGCGGGGAAAATCCACGCGGGGTCATTCACTAACCACGCAGAGTCTCCCACATCACTGGCGATGCAGGGCAAGGCACTGGTCATGGCTTCACCCAAGACATTGGAAAAACCTTCGCCATAGGCCGAGCTAGAAACGACGCAATCCAGCAGGGGGTAAAGAGTGGGTAGGTCATCCCGAGTTGGTTCCCACGTGATTCGATCTTGAACACCGAGCTCAGACGCCAGCGCTTGCATGGCCTCCATATAAACCGCGTCTCCCTGACCGATGATGCGTCCCTGAGCCTCTGACACCTCAGCCAAGGCCTTGAGGAAAGTGGCGTGATCCTTCATCGGATGAAGGCGGCCAATGAGGGTGAAGGTCTTCCCTGTCGAGCCTGATGTCTTGGCGCTGTAGCGGCTGATGTCGATGCCATTGGGCACCACCACGAATCGCTCCGCAGGGTAGCCGTGTTTTCGATAATAGTTTCGCCCTGCCTGAGAGTTAGCGATGATGAGATCCGCATAACCCGAAAGCAGGCAATTCAGACGGAAGCTCAGTTTCCCCAGAATCCCCCAGGTCGCCGCATCGGTCTGAGAGTCGCGAATACCCCAGACGATTTTGGGAAACCCGCACAGCGGCTTCAGCAGCAACGCCATGAGGTTGGACTCATGGAGGTAGCCATGAATGACATCCGGCCTCATCTCCCGAAACGTGCGCAGGAGTCGGAAGAAAAAACCCGCCAGATCCCAGCGATGCCGTTTGCCAATGCACACCGTCTTGATCCCTGCCGCGTGGAGATCCGCCTCCATAGGACCGGGATAGAAATGCACCACCGTAAGGCTACACTCGCTCCGCTGAGCCAAGGCCCGTGCAAGCGTTACCAACTGCCGCTGAGCCCCGCCGTGACCGAGGTCACGGATCAGAAAGGCAAGTCGGCATGGCACTGGGCATTCGGGCATTCGGTTGAACTATAATCTCCATAATGGGGTATTGGCAATGCAAGTCGTGCCGAAGATCATGCTAGCTCCCACACCTGGGGAACTAACGAGCCATCGCTGAAAAACCCGTTGCAGTGAGGAATCGGCTCTCGTTTCAGTGAGGCATGCGTTGTCCTGCCTGCCAAACCCCAGCCCTGGAGCTTGATCCAGCGTGCAGGCAGTGTGGTTTGACTTTGGAAGGGCTGTCACAGACCCTGGGTCTGCCTCCTCTGCTGGAGCCCCCGTTGTCGGACATGACAGGAACTTTGAGCTCAGGAGAAGAGAGGTCCGCACGCGCGGTGATCCAAACTCTACATCAAACCTTTCCACAGCTCAGCTTCGCAGTGGTCATCCAGGAATGGCCCGCCGACATCGCTCCCGCCTTGATGGCGTTTTGGCTGTTCAATAAAGGCAGTCTCTTCAGCGCCGTGGAAAAGGGTGGTGATAACCATGGCGTGCTCTTGCTGCTGGATCCCAGTCAACGACGCAGTGCCGCCATGGTGGGCTACGGTTTAGAGCCGTTCATCCCGGAACTCTCTCTGGAAATCTGCCTGACGGCGGCCTCAGGATCCCTCGCCAAAGGCCGATGTGGCGCCGCGATCGAAGCTTTTGTGCGAGAACTCGAGCGGCAGCTCAGAACAGTGCTGAACGCCCTGCCTAAAACGTTCGGTCTCGCTCCCGTTCAGACCTGGTACAGTAGTTCCGATAGCCTGCTGGAGGAAATGGAGCCTGCCGAACTGGACGAGGATGTGTATTGACCTCCGCGACCATGCCAGCGACACAAAAAACCCCGCATACAGCAACTGCATGCGGGGAATGGGAAGGATCCTAACCGATCAGGGCCTAACGCCTGCCGGTCGCTGGAATCGTTAGGCAGCCAGCTTGTCTTCGGGCTCGATCAGGCCATATTCACCGTCGTTACGGCGGAACATGATGGCCAAGCGGTGAGTCTTCTGGTTGTGAAACACCACGAATGGACGCTGGCTGATTTCGAGGTCCATGATGGCTTCATCGGGATACAGAGGGCGGACCTTGTATTGCTCCTGGTGAACGTAGGAATGCTCGATGTTTTCGTCTTCGCTGTGAAGGTCGTCTGCGTGGAAGACCTTCTGCTCGAGATGACGGATGCTGCCTTCTTTACGAGGGCGATGGCTCTTGAGCAGGCGGGTTTTATACTTGCGCATGCGGCGAGCGATCTTGGCGATGGACTCGTCGATCGAAGCATAGATGTCTTCCGTGGTGCTGCGGACCTCGATATGAATGTGGTCTGCGCAGAACAGGATGATTTCCGCCATCTGGCGGTATTGCTGCACGTCGAGGATGACCTTAGCCTCGATGATTCGCGGGTAATCTAGGTGGAGGCTTTCGATCTTCTTATGGGCGTAGTCACGAATGGCTTCCGTGATCTCAATGTGACGGCCAGTGACGATGATTGGCAGGTTCACGTTATGTTTTTGCATGGTGTATGTCCTCCTTTTAGGGTTGGTTGAAAGGTTGGTGGGAAAGGGAATCAGGGATCACATGGAGAAGTCCTCGCCCAAATACAGGCGCCTAGACTCGGGATCGTTGACGAGAAAATCTTTGGTTCCATGCCGTCTCACTTGTCCTTCGTAAATGAGATAGGCACGATCTACAATGTTCAGTGTTTCGCGAACATTGTGGTCGGTAATGAGGATGGCGAGACCGGCTTTACGCAGCATGCGGATGATGTCCTGAATCTCACTCACAGCGATGGGGTCCACCCCGCTGAAAGGTTCGTCCAACATCAGCAGCTTCGGCTCGGTGACGAGACTGCGGGCAATGGTCAGGCGGCGTTTTTCACCCCCGGACAGCGTGAGCGCGAGGTTGTCCGCGACGTGATCGATGCCGAACTTCTCCATGAGCTGCTGGCACTGATCCTCGCGCTCTTTCTTGGTGTAGCTCTGTGTTTCCATCACGGCCAGGATGTTTTCCCGCACGGTGAGGCGGCGGAAGATGGACTCTTCCTGGGGCAGATACCCCATGCCGAGGCGAGCGCGCTTAAACATCGGCTCTTGCGTGGCATCATTGCCATTGAACATCACCTTGCCACCATTGGGGCGCACGAGGCCGACGATCATGTAGAAGGTGGTGGTTTTACCCGCACCGTTCGGCCCCAGAAGGCCAACGATCTCTCCCTCTTTCACTTCGATATCCACACCGTTGACCACAGCGCGGCCATCATAGACCTTTTTCAGGCCTTCGGTATGCAGGAGGACATTCCCCACGATAGGTTGTTCCTGAGCACCCTCAGGTGCCGAGGCTGGATCTCGGACAGCAGCTTCAGCCGCCATGGATGACGTAGCCGTGCTCTCTGGCGGCGGGTTCTCCATGAGGGGGAGCATCCCGGCATCCTTAGTGCGTGGACGTTTGGAACGTGAGGCGGACATTGCCCTGGATAAGTGAATTGGAAGTTATTGCGCGACTTGACCCGCATTCTCACTCTCGGAGAGGATGATGGTTTTGGTTCGGCGGTTGGAGGTGAAGTTGCCCTTCTCGTCGAAGGTCATCACCGTATCGGGGGTAATGGCAGCCTGCATCACATTGCCAGTCTGCACTTGAGGGTTATCGCGCATCGTGATGATGCCTGTGGTGCCGTCGTAAACCGCATGGCGGCAGAAGGCTCTTTGCACTTCACCTTGCTCATTGGCCTTCTCGATCCGCACCATGGGTCCGGTCGCGATGGCTTTCTTCACTTTACTCTGACGCTCCTGCTCATCTTTTTTCGGTTTAGCTAAGATAGCATCGTTTTTGGAAGGCGCAGCGGGCTTCTTTGCCTCTTTCCCTTCTTCATCTTTTTCCAGATGCACGGTCAGTTCCTCACACTCGATGTAAAACTGCGGGTGACGTGCACGCACATTGCCGGAGTAAACCAGAACGCTGGTATTCGGATCGAACACCGATGAATCCGCCTCGATCACCGCCATGGGTTTACGCGTGCTCGGGTCTGGGGGGGTGGAAGCCAGAGGCTGAAGCAGTTGCGGTTGAGGGCCGGTCGGAGCCACCGCTGGGGGTTGATCGGCCGCCGGGGTGGTCGTGGTGGCAGCGGGAGGGGTCTGTTGCTGAGCCGCAGCACGGGCGTCCATCAGCTTCTGGGCCTCAGGGAGGAGGTTTTTAGCAGCCGCCTTGGCCGCTTCAGCCGCTTGCGCTTTGATTTCTGGAGATTGCAGAGCGGCCTTGGCTGCATCGGTGAGATTACCCGGCAGATTTCCCATCAAGCCTTTCGCGGCTTCCTTCGCCTTATCGAGCTGACCATTGGCCTGAGCCTGACGCAGTTTTTCCGCAGCCTCTTCCATCTGCTTTTTCTGCTCTCCGGTGGGCGTGGTGAGACGCGACGCCCCCTGCCCGCTGGCCGACAGGACCATGCAGCTCAGTGCCATGGCTATGCTGGTGATCGTTCTCATGTCAGTTGGTTGGTTGGTTGTCTTTCGATTGGCCCGAGACCGTGTCAGTGTCAAAGATCAAAGTGCGCACGCGGCCTTTCATGCTGGAGACAGAGGTGGCCGAGTTAAAGACCATGGAATCTCCCTCCATCTCGAAATCCGCACGAGAAACCCGGCTGCGCTCGCCACTGCGCAGCACTTTTTCGGTCATGTTGTAAATCGCGCTTTTCAGATCCACGCGCATGTTTTCCGCCGGAGTTTGGCCATAGATCTCCACCACCACGTTTTCGGCAGAGAGGCGGTCATCGTCCAAACGGGTCACTGTGGCCGCCGTCAGCAAGGATGAGGGCTGCCCATTCTGGAAGGAGGGCACTTGGATATCGGCGTTCACAAAGCCCTGGGGGATCATTTTGCCAAACGCCGCCATGCCATCGTTGGTGATCTCTTCAGGCGTCGTGGTTTGGGAAAGGGCGGTCATCACCAGCCCCAGGCCGAGCCAGAGGCTGAGGGTTCTCAGCAGATCACCTGACTTCATCATTAAGAGTCCTCCGTCACGAGACTATGGATACGGCGCAGTTTCTCCACCACTTGCGCGATGTCCGCCATGGGCACTTGATTGGGGCCATCCGAAAGAGCCTTGGAGGGATCGGGATGGGTTTCCATGAAGACACCATCGCAGCCGGTGGCGACTGCCGCGCGGGCTAAAACCGGAGCCAGCTTGCCATCACCACCCGTGGTGGTGCCGAGGCCGCCGGGGCGTTGAACAGAGTGAGTCGCGTCGAAAATAACGCGATAGCCCAACTCCCGCATCCAGTATAGCGACCTCATATCCGTCACCAAGTTTTGATACCCAAACGTGGTGCCGCGTTCAGTAAAAAGAAAGTTTTCGCAACCGACGCTGGCCAGTTTTTCGGCGATGTTCTTCACGTCCCAAGGGGCCATGAACTGGCCTTTTTTCACATTCACCGCCCGCCCCGTCTCCCCTGCGGCGAGGATGAGATCGGTCTGGCGGCTCAGGAAAGCCGGGATTTGCAGGAGATCGATGTGCTCAGCGGCAATCTTGGCTTCCTCAGGAGAGTGCACATCCGTCGTGACAGGCACGCCCAGTTTCGCCCCGATCTCGGCGAGAATACGGCAGCCTTTCTCCACGCCGAGTCCACGGTAGGAGCTGATGGCGCTGCGGTTGGCTTTATCGTAGGAGGCCTTGAAGACCCACTTCAGGCGCAGGCTATTGGCGATGGCCCCCAAGCGCTCCGCCACATCCCAGATAAACTCCTCACTCTCGATGACACAAGGACCGAGGATAAACAGAGGCTGCGTGCCATCGACCGGCACGGAGCCCACCTTAACGACAGGGAGAGGGAGCATGGGGATCTTGAGAAATCCGCCCGGTGGCACGGCACCACCTTGCGGGGAATCAGCATAGCGAAGCCCCTTCTCCCTGACAACCGCCAAAGTGGTCCGAACGTGTAAAAGCACGACCGGGGGTTTTCAGCTTGGAGGGACACTCCGCACCATGACATACTCTTTATTGCTCTTCGGGTTTCTCTAGGAGCACATTCCGATGAACGACATCTTCCCGATCCGCTGGTTTTCCCTCTGGAAGTCCCTGATGAAACATATTTTTTTCGCGCTTGTCGGGGCCGGTGTAGCAGGTCTGGTGATCGTCGGGGTTTCTTCGTTGTTGGGTTTCTCTCGTCAACCTACCGAGCCCCCGGCAGACGCTCTGTCGTCTTCAGAAATAGCCTGGATCATTGCAGGATTCCTGGCCGGAATCCCTTGCCTGACTTTCCTTATCGCCCTCGCCATGAAGAGTTACAGCGTCGTGATCAAAGACGATGTGCTGATTGGCCCGAACTTCTGGGGGCGAAAAAAGCAGATCCCGCTGAGCGACATCGTCAGCATGCACACCTTTTACAACAATGGCATCAATGCAGTGGTGGCCAAAAGCCGCCAAGGCACGGAGATCTACATCTCCGAATACACGGAACGCCTGGAAGAGCTGTTTTGGAAGCTTGGCGAATCCATGTCCGAGGAAGAAAAAGAAAAATCCCTCAGCGTGCTACCCATGATCCTGCACGCCGCTCGAGTCAGGTGAGTTTCGGCATTTCCGTCACGCGCCGAAGAACACCTTCTCCGCCGTTTTCCCCAGCATCCAGGCCTTGTCCTCTGCCGTCAGAAAGGGGAGATGATCGCGGATCAGAGAGATGGAGTCCGCGTAGGTGTGCCCAGGGTCCACCTGAAAGGGGCAATCGCTGGCCCACATGAGCCGCTGAGCCCCGAAGTATTGGCGGCACTCTTTGATCATCCCGCCCAGGTCCGTGTAGGGTGGCGTCTTCCGGCCCAGGGCATAAAACGCGGATGTTTTCAGCGTCACCTTCGGATGAGCGGACATGTGCAGGAGGCGATCTAGATGCGCACGGGTAATGGCATCCGCCATGCCGACTCGGGCAAAGTGGTCGATCACCACCGGCGTCTGGGGGTATTGGATGCACATCTTATCGGCGGCGGCCAATTCCTCGGGATTGATCAGCAGGCAGAGATTGAGCCCCTCATCCGCCGCCACTTTCCACATCTCCTGCATCCCTGGGGAGCTGAGCCAGGCACTCACCTCTTGATCTCCTTTATAGAGGCGAAACCCACGCACCCCCTGCTTGGCCAGATCCTTCATGCGGCCCTTCACATCCGCCGCGTTTTCATCGATGATGGCCACCCCTGAAAAGACGCCCGGATGAGCTGCCATGCAGTCCAGCATGTAGCGATTGTCAAAACGGTAGTAGCTCATCTGGATGAGCACGATGCGGTTCACCCCCTGCGGATGGGTATGCACAAAGAGCTGCTCTGGCGTGAAGCTCGGCGGGGCCATGTCTTTCTTTTTAAACCCTTTCGCCAGGGGATAGCGCTCCGTATCTGAAGTCCACACATGCACATGAGCATCAATGTAGTGTCCATCCTTGGCGGGGGCACTCATGCCCAGTTGCGTCCCCAAGGCGGCGGTGACGGTGCTGGTGACGAACTGCCGACGGGAGAGTGTTTTCATGGGGAGAATGAAGAAAGCAAAGGCTAGCGGTTTACGTGAAGGCGAGCAGGAATCTTTTTTGGAACTCGAGAGCCTGCTCCACCTGATCCAGCTCCACATACTCATCCACGGTATGGGCGCGATCAATGCTACCCGGGCCAAAGACAATGCTCGGCACACCTGCACGGGAGAGCTTGCTGGCATCACACCCAAAGGGCACGCCACTAGGCGCGGCATTCAAGCCTAGCTCACCCAACACAGCGGTGGCGACTTGCACCACGGCAGCATCGGCAGAGGTATCCAGACCTTCATCCACAAGCAGCAGCGGCTCCTCAATGTGAGCCTGGATGCCCGGTAGGCTAGCCAGCAACTGGCGATAATGCATCACCGCATCTTCGGCGCGTTCCCCCGGTAACAAACGGCGATCGATCTCAATGGCGCAGCGATCCGGCACAAAATTCACCTGCACGCCTCCACGGATGACCCCGATGTTGCAGGTGCCAGAGCCCACCAGAGGATGCTGACGTGCGGAGAGCCACTCTTGATCCGCCTCCAGGGCCGCAATGACCTTGGCCATCTGACTGATGGCATTCACTCCCAGGTGAGGTTTCGAGCTGTGCGCCGCTTTCCCCTGCACCACGATCCGGCAACGCAGCACCCCTTTGGTGGCGATCACGGCTCTGAGTTCCGTGGGTTCAGCCACGATGGCGGCATCGGCTTTCAACCCCTCACACAGGCTCACCACCCCGCGATACGAGAACTCCTCATCCACCACGGCCGCTAGCAAGACTTCGCAGGGCGGAGTGAGCCCCTGTTCCTTGAGTGAAGCCACGGCATGCATCATGGCGGCCAGCCCAGCCTTGGTATCGCAGGAACCCCGGCCCCACATTTTCCCGTCGCGGATCGTCGGCTCAAAGGGAGGGATTGTCATGCCCTGCACGGAGACGGTATCCGTGTGCGCCTCCAGCACGATGCGTCGGCCTGGATTCATCCCCGGCAAACGCGCCAGCACATTGGGTCTTCCCGGAAACACCTCCTGCTCCCAGACCTCGATGCTCTGCTGCTCAAAGAAACGCCGCACATAGGTGGCGATCTCTCGCTCCCCGGGCCCGCCCTCATAAGAGCTGTTCACGCTGTTGATGCGCACAAGATCGGCCAGGGTCTGGATCACTGGAGACATGGGGAGAGAAAGAACCAGCATGAGCAAAGCCGACTGGTTTGACAATCCTTCACTTCGATACTCCCAGCGCGACTTTGCCTACTCCCGCGCATCTTCTTCGCCACAGTTGCAAGCCGTGCGGTTTTGCCCTTTGCTGCGAGCACGATGTTTTTCCCCTTCCCTGCCCCCGCTTCCCGTGCGCTCGTGCTGATGGCCGCCCTGCTCGCCAGCCCGGGTCTGATGGCCCAAGAAGGCCCCGTCTCGCTGATGATCCGCTGGCTTCCGGGCAAGACCTATACCCAGGAAACTCAGACCGAGACCCTCACAGCCCTGACCGCACTCGGCCAAGCCAAGGATTCCAAAATGAAGGTGCATCAGGTCACCTCCATTGCCGTCACCGAGACGGAAAAAGGCCACAAGGAAGCCCGCGTCACTTTTGAAAAAATGAACGGAGAAGTCACCCTAAATGGCCAGCAGGAAACCTTCGATTCCGCCGATCTCTCCAAAGCCCCCGATGTCATCAAAGCCTCCGTGGGGCAGAGTGTGGGCAAGTCCTTCGTGCTCATTTACGACGAAAACGATAACTTCCTCGACGTGCGAGATACCGCCGGAATGGCCCCTGCCAATATGGGCAATCCCGTGCTGACCCGCATCGCTGAAGCGAAAGAAGTGGCCGAACTTTATCGCCGTTCACTCGAAATGGGCCTGCAGCAGCGCAGCGTGAAACCTGGCGACCGCTGGAATGCCGAGCACACCCTGAAATTCCCCAGTGCCGGTTCTGTCAATGTGGAACTGCGAGTCAAGTTCGATGCCATTGTAAACTACGACGGACACCCCCACGCCAAGGTGAGTTTCGAGGGTGATATGGCCAATGACGACAACGGCATTGAATCCCGCCCCGTGCAGATTGGCAAAGGATCGAAGGTCTTCGGGCAGATTCTATTCGACCTCGAACGCGGCACGGTCGCCTTCGGAGCTTTCCGGGCGGACATCGCGCTGGAAATCCAAGGCCAGAAACCCCTCCCGGTGCGCCAGCAGGTGACCACGAAGCTGATCAGCGTGGAGTGAGGAGCGGGGGCTCGATAGAGATAACTCGGAGTCTCGATTCGAGATCAGGGATAACCGAAGGCGTGAGGGCGCGTGGAATTCATCCGACGGCGGGCACCATCCCTCTCGTCTCACGAACAAAAAAGCCGTCGTATCGCAACGACGGCTTTTGGCTTTATCCTTGGAGATTACCTCTCAAGCCACTTCGGCGGTAGCGGTCACGTAAGGGTCTTCGTGCAGCTTCGGCTGCTTGGCACCGCTGAGCAGCTTGATCCACTCAACGAGGCAGCCCAAGAAAACGATGGTCACCGCAATCAGGAAGAAGCCGGTCACCCAGGCATCAACCAGACCGTTGAACTTCAGATGGCCCCAGTCGGACAACTCCTTGGGGGTTCCACCCGCGGCGATCTTACCAGCGTAAAGTTCAGCTTGAGCCAGGAAGCCCATGCGCGGATCTTTATCGAACAGCTTGATCCAACCGGCCGAGAAAGTGGCGGAAAGCAGCAGGGCTAGCGGCGCCAGTGTGACCGCCATGTAGCGGGCCTTGCCCATCTTGATGAGGATGGTGGTGCCAAGGCAGAAGGCGATGACCGCGAGCAACTGATTGGCTATGCCGAAGAGCGGCCACAGGGTATTGATGCCGCCCAGCGGATCCACCACACCTTGATAGAGGAAGTAACCCCACATGGCCACCAGCATGGCGCTGGCGAAGACGTTGGCCGGCATGCTCTTGGTGTTGCCGAGCGGCTTCCAGATATTGCCCATGAAGTCCTGAAGAATGAAGCGGCCCACACGGGTGCCTGCATCAATCGTCGTCAGGATGAACAACGCCTCAAACATGATGGCGAAGTGATACCAGAAAGCCATCAGCTTATCCCCAAACGCACGGGCAAACATATGGGCCATCCCCACGGCGAAAGTCGGGGCACCACCGGCACGGCCAAACATGGTCTTCTCACCAATCTCGCTGGCCAGGGTATTCATGCCCGCCACCGTCACAGGATAACCCGCGGCTGTGATCACCTGCGTGACCTGCTCAGGAGCCATGGTCTTGTTGATGCCCGCATTGATGGCGAAATATTCACCGGGTTGCAGAGCACAAGCCGCAACCAGAGCCATCAGGGCCACCAGCATCTCCGTCACCATGGCCCCATAGGCCACACTGCGGATGCTGTCTTCTTTATCCAAAAGCTTCGGCGTGGTGCCACTGGAGATCAGGGCATGGAAACCGGAGATGGCACCGCAAGCGATGGTGATGAACACGAAGGGGAACACTTTGCCCAGGAACACCAGACCTTCACCGTTGCTGGCGTAGTCGGTGAGCTTCGGCATGTGCAGCTCGGGAGCCACCACGAGAACGGCCACAGCCAGCACCGCCACGGTGCCGATCTTCATGAAGGTGCTCAGGTAATCACGCGGAGCCAACAGCATCCACACCGGCAACACGGAAGCGGCGAAACCATAAATCATGATGGACCAGGCCATCCACTCACCGGAGCGCTCGAAGTAATGCTCAATGCCGAGCGTTTTGAGTTCACTGCCCGCCCAAACACCGACCAGCAGACCCACAATGCCGAAGATGGTCACATTACGCACGCTGACCTTAAAGATCGTGTGCCCCACGCCCATGATGAATGCCAGCGGGATGGTCATGGCGATGGTAAACAGGCCCCAAGGACTCTCGGCCAACGCCTTCACCACCACCAGCCCCAACACGGCCAGGAGGATGGTCATGATCGCCAACACGGAAATCATGGCGACGAAACCGACCACCGGATTCACCTCTTCCTTCAGCATCTGCCCCACGGACTTACCGCCACGACGGATGGAAGCGAACATCACAATCGCATCGTGCACCCCGCCGCCCAAAGTCGCTCCGACCAAAATCCACAACATGCCGGGGAGATACCCGAACTGCGCTGCCAACACAGGGCCGACCAGCGGACCAGGACCTGCAATCGCCGCAAAGTGGTGACCGAAGACCACCCACTTATTCGTCGGCACAAAGTCCTTGCCGTCTTTCTTGGTATGCGCCGGAGTCGCGCGCTCTTTGTCCAGCACCAGCACCTTCGTGATCAGCCACTTGCTGTAAAACCGGTAAGCCACTGCAAACGAGCACACGCCGGCGACCACCAGCCACAGGGCATTGATCGTCTCACCTTTGTGAAACGCCGAGAAAGCGACCGCCCCAGCCCCGAGGGCGGAAATAGCGATCCAGAGAAGAATGCGAAGGACTTTAGGCATAGTTGGATGGCGAAAATAGAGGCTCCCCCCAGCCAGGGCAAGGGCGAATGGCAGTCACGAACGTGGGGGGCTCTTAGCGCCGGGGGCGACGCACAGATAGACAACCGTCTGAAAGGAACGGTGCTAAACCGCCAACTCATTCTCCTCGCGTCGTTTTACACCATCCTTTTCACCACCTGCTGCTGCTGACGTGTCTTCAGGATGCTGTCCCCAGGGAGGACGCCGCTGAAGCTGGTTAGAGGGTAGACGATGCTGCGACGACCAATGATGGTGCCGGGATTGATGACGCTGTTGCAGCCGATTTCGGCATGGTCGCCAATGACGGCACCAAATTTTTTTAACCCCGTGCGGTGAGATGTTTTGCCGTCCGTGACCACGACTTCACTACGATCCAGACGGACATTGGACAAGACAACTCCGGCCCCCAGATGGGCTTTATAGCCAAGGATGGAATCACCCACATAGTTGTAATGGGGCACTTCACAGTGATCGAAAACGACGCAGTTTTTAAACTCGCAGGAGTTCCCCAGCACGCAGGCGTTTCCGACGATCACGTTCTCTCGGATGTAACACCCTGCCCGGATCACACAGTTTTTACCGATCCAGGCCGGTCCCTTGATGACCGCCCCCGGCTCAATGGTGGTGCCTTCATCGATGAAGACATCCTCGCCAATGAAAGCCCCCGGAGGAATGGCGCAGCGCAACTCCCGCTGGAGGCGAAATTCGAGATACGACTCGATCTTGGATAGGGCAGCCCACACAGGCTCAGCCGCCGGGAAAAGGATGCTGTGCTGGGTGCGGTTAAGGTCGAGGTAATCAGCAGGGAGGAACATCGGGAGGGAGATGCTGAGATTGAGACTTATTCTGAACGGGCGTCAAGACAGTACCTGGCTGTAGGCGAAGACTCTCTTCCCTCATCCACTCCTGCCTGAACCCAATGTGCACGACAGCTTTTACACCGTCATCACTTCTTTTTCCTTCGAAGCCATGTGCTGATCCAATTCAGCGATCTTTTTATCCGTCATGGCCTGCACTTCTTTTTCCAGGCGATGCAGGTCATCTTCGGTGATGATGCTGTCCTTCTCGCCCTTTTTCAGTTCCTCGATGGCAGAACGGCGGGCAGCGCGGACGCGCACCTTGGCCTCTTCACCCATCTGTTTGACCAGCTTCACCATCTGCTCACGGCGCTCCTGAGAGAGTGCAGGGATGGGCAGGCGGATAACTTTACCCTCGATGCTGCCATTGAGACCCAGTCGGGATTCACGGATGGCGCGGTCAATGTCATGCAGCGTGGACGAATCAAACGGCTCGATGCGGATGAGGCGTGGATCCGGGGTGGTGATCATTGCAATCTGCTTCAGCTTCATGTGGGAGCCGTAGCTATGCACGTGCACGTCCAAGCCCTCGACGAGACCTGGGGAGGCCTTGCCCGTGCGCACGGCAGCAAATTCGTGGATGGCAAACTCGACCGCCTTGGTCATCGCCTCTTCACACTCCAGCATCGTCATTTCGGGGTCCATAGACATAACGGTATCTTATAATGAAATTTGGGCGTGCAGCATGCCCGCCAGTGCCGCCCATGTCCACCGCGGAGTTGGGAGACTTCTGCCAGAATCGTCTCGCAGGCCGCTCCTGGCGCAGAGGCAATGATAAAAACCGCCCTTTCTTCTAATCGCCAAGCACACTCGCTCAGCCATCGGAATCCGTATCCATACAGAATCTCCCCCATGATTGAAGACTCACTCAGCCCCTTCAAGGCCATCTCCATGCTTGATGTCCTCGCCTTCCTGGTGCCATTCATCGTCGCGGTATCCATCGATTTGTTCACTCATAAAAAGGGTCAGAAGATCACGATGGGCAATGCACTGAAGTGGTCGTTGATCTGGGTGGCCTGCGCTGCCGCCTTTGCCGGATACGTCTGGTGGAGCTTTGAGAACAACCCGCGCACAGAGAAGTTTGGCGATATGTGGCGCACCCTAGATGGTAGCGGTGCGGTCAGCCTCTATGCTACCGGTTACATTCTAGAGAAGGCGCTCGCCCTGGATAACCTGTTTGCCTTCTATCTCATCTTTAAGTCATTTGGGCTCACCTCGGAGAAAAATCAGCACTTTCAGCACCGCATCCTTTATTGGGGGATTCTCGGGGCCATCGTCTTCCGCATGTTCTTCCTGGGCCTCGGGGCCTTCATGGCCAATGCCAGCCCCTATGTCTTGATCGGCTTTGCCCTTGTAGTGCTGTGGACGGTCTTTAAGATGTGGCAGAGCGCGGGCCACACGGTGGAGATCGACTATACCAACCACTGGTCCGTGCGCTTCATGCGCAAGCTCACCCCCACCAACCCTTCCATCGAAAGCGGGCACTTCTTTTCTCATGGGGTCACCCCGCTGTTCCTCTGCCTCTTCTGCATTGAGATGTGCGATGTGGTCTTCGCCTTTGACTCCATGCCCGTCATCGTTGCCGTGGTGCGTGATCCCTATCTCATGATCACCTCCAGCCTGTGGGCGGCGGCCGGTCTGCGCAGTCTCTACTTCTTACTCGTCGCCGCGCAGAGTCGCCTCTGGGCTTTGGACAAGGCCATCATGATCCTGCTCATCTTTGTGGCCCTGAAGCTCATCGGCAGCGCCTTCGGCTATCACCTTGACCCCGCCATCAGCGTCTCTGTCGTCGCCTTCATTCTCACCGCCGGAGTGATCATGTCTCTGGCCGTGCCTGATCCGAAGGAACTCAACGATGCGTGAATGCGCAGCTTGCTTTCACCATCAGGCTGAACTGAACATTCACCCGCCTTCCACCCACAGTCGGCGGGCCTTCCGACGCAGCCAGCGGCTTCCCGGTAGATTGACCTTGGCCGGCCCATCGGCTGCGAGCATGCCTGAAGCGGCCTCCACCACCTCCGCATCTACCCCCGGCAGCCCGAGTTGATCACCTAACCAAAAGTGCAACACCCTTGCCAGCAGAGCCGGATGTAGCTGACGTAGCTGACTCGTCACGTTGAGGCTTCCATCCTCCTCGATGACCTGCTCCTTTTCCAAGAAACTTAGCACCTGCTGTTTCAGATAATCCTCATCACGTGCGGCCAAGCGGCCCAACCGAGTCACGATGGGTGCCACATCGCGTGCATACACCGCATTGAGCAGGGGCAAGACCTCATGCCTCAGCCGGTTACGCCGATGCAGCGCGCTTCGATTGCTGGAATCTTCCCGATACGGCAAGCGATGCGCCTGCACATATGCGTCAATGTCCACCCGGCGCACGCTCAACAGCGGCCTAACCAACACCATGCCATTTAGAGAAGTCTCCACCTGCATCCCGCGCAGACCCGCGATGCCACTGCCTCGACAAAGATTGGCTAGGATCGTCTCGGCCTGATCATCGGCATGATGCGCGAGATACAGACGCTGCACTCCGTGCTGGTGCGCCACGCGCTGGAGAAATTCATACCGAGCTTCACGCGCAGCCAATTCCAGGGAGATGCGCTTATCCTTGGCCCTTTGCCGCACATTCACTTTCTCCACCTCACACGGTAATCCGTAGTGCCTAGCCAAACGCCGCACGAAGACCGCGTCCTGCCCTGATTCACGGCCACGAAGGCCATGATTGAGATGACACACGATTAAGGATGGATGCCCCGCCTTCATCAACAGATCCAGCAACATCACGGAATCGCGCCCCCCCGACACCGCGACGAGTGCAGGGGTTGCGAGATCGAGATCTGCCAGAAGAAACGAAGAAGGCATGGAGTCAAAGGGAAACCCTTCCGCACGCTTTGTCGGGAGGTTTCACAGAATTATGCATTGTTCATGAACAACAAAAGTGGGATGCTCGTCAAAAGCGGCGTCTTTCCGATCTTATGAAAACGATTCCTTTCGCGGGTGCCTGCGTTATCTTGACCTTGACTCTGTCAAGCTGTGACCGCCAGATCCCATCTCTGAATAACACAGCGGCCGAGGAAAACCAACGGCGCTTGGAGGAAACTCAAGCGGCTTATGAACAGCAGGCGGCAGATATGCAAGCTCGCAGCGAGGAGTTACAGCGCCAACTGGCGGATCTCCAGCAAAGCATCCGCGACAAAGAAAATGCGGAAATGCAGGCCAAGCTTGAGGCTCTCCAGCAAGAGAATGAGCGCCTGCTCGCGGATGCGGAAGCCGCCCGGCAAAAGAGCGAGGAACTGAAGGACGAACTGGCCAACCGACCTGTCGTCACCGAGCCTGCGCCTTACGTCCCCGAACCCGGCGGCCAAGCCTGGGTGGATCCCGAGACCGACTACTCCATGTTCTACGAGCAACTCAGCCCGCATGGTCAGTGGCTGGAGGTGGAGGGTTACGGCTATGCCTGGAGACCCGCTCTGGCTTCACGCTCCACGTGGCGCCCCTATGTGGATGGGCGCTGGGTCTGGAGTGATCACGGCTGGGCCTGGGATAGCCCCGAGCCCTTTGGCTGGGCCTGCTACCACTATGGCCGCTGGGTGCGCATCTCCCGGCATGGCTGGGTGTGGGTGCCGGGGCGTGAATGGGCTCCCGCCTGGGTTTCCTGGCGTTCTGGGGATGACTGTGTCGGCTGGGCTCCTCTGCCCCCTGCCCCACGCCGTGGCTACACCACCATCGGGTATGACTGTGACGTCAACTATGGCCTCTCCCCGAGCAGCTACATTTTCATCGAGTCCGCCAACTTTGGCCGTAGCAGCTACATCAACGTCACCCTCTCCTTGAACCGCATCACCACCATCTTCCAGCAGACGGTGAACGTGACGAACATCATTCAGGTCAACCAGCAGCAGTCTCACTTCTTCGTCAATCGCGGCGGGCCAGATCGTCATTGGCTGGAAAACCGCATCGGCAAGCGCATCCCCGTCGCTTCCGTCCGGGTGGAGCGTGCACTCGACCGGCCCATGGCGGGCCCACGTGACCGAGATCGGGACCGTGACGGTGTGCCAACCCTCATTGCAGCCCCCCTGCCCATCAGTCGGGACAAACGCCCTGAGCGCCCAAGCCGCATCGCGGAAAAAATCTCACGCCCAGCCCTCGTGGATGCCTGGACCGACATTCCTTCGGATCGCCGCCAAAACCTGCGCGAGCTCGTGAGCCGCCAAGCTAAAAAGCCGCCCGAACCCAAACCAAGCATCCGTGACCAGCCCCCCGTCGCAACCGGAGGAGAGCGTGACCGCGATCGTGATCGTGATGGCCGTCCCGGCATGACTCGGCCTGAAATTCGCCCCGGCATGCCAAGCCCCACCGTTGGAGAACGCCCCACTGAAAATGACCGTGAACGGGATCGCGAAGGACGCCCTGGCATGTCGCGGCCCGAGGTCCGCCCGGGTATCTCGCTGCCAGGAGGAGTGCCTATACCCCCCCCCGGGGATCGCACACCGGATCGTGATCGCGATCGTGAAGACCGTCCTGGCATGCCTCAGCCAGACACACGTCCCGCAGTCCCGGTTCCAGGCGGCAGCCCCACTCCAGGCACTGTTGAGCCCGCCCCAGATACCGGACGGGATCGTGGTCGCGACCGCGAAGACCGCCCCGGCATGCCAAGGCCGGAAACACGCCCGACCCTTCCACTTCCAGGCAGCACCCCCACTCCAGGCACCGTCGAGCCCACCCCAGATACCGGACGGGATCGTGAAGGCCGACATCGGCCCGGCATGACTCGACCCGGCGATAGGGCGGATGATACTGATGAAGCGCGCAAAGCCGAAGCGTCCCAACGAGAAGCCGAGATGAAGCGCCGCCAAGAAGAAATGGCGCAGCAAGCGGAGGCCGCGAAGAATCGAGCTGAACTCCTGAAACAACAGCAGGAGATGGCCCAGCAAAAAGCTGCCGCCGAGAAAGCGGCTGAAATGCAGCAGAAAGCCGAGGCTGAGCAACGTCGTCAGGATGACCTTGCCCGCAAACAAGCCGAAGCCAGCGCCATGACGGAGAAGATGGCCGAGCAGCAACGCCGCAACGACGAACTGCGCCGTCAACAGACTGAGGCTCTGAAAGCCCGTGAGATGCAGAAAGCCGAAGCCGCCCAGCGTGACCGCGAAGCCGCCATGGCGAAACAGCAGGAACTCCTGCGCAAAAAAGCGGAGGCAGATATGATGCAGAAACGCAACGATGACCTGCGCCGCCAGCAAGCCGAGGCCATGAAAACCCAGGCCGAAGCCGCCAAACGCCAGCGTGATGCGGAAGCCGCCCGCGCTCAGGCCGAAGCCCTAGCTCAACAGAAAGAAATGGCTCGTCAGCAAGCCGAAGCCGTAGCTAGCCAACGCCGCCAGCAGGAACAGCAAAAGCAGGAGATGATCCAAAAGCAGCGGGAGGAAATGGCGCAGAAAGCCCGTGAGGCCGCAGCCCGCGTCCAACAGGAAGCCGAAGCTCGCAGGAGAGCGGCCGAGGCCGCAGGCCGTCAGCGTGAGCCTCAGAAGCGTCAAAACAACGAGGATCAACGCGACCGCCGCCGTAATCCAGACAATCCGTGAAAAGCGCTGCCCCAACAAATGGCCTTAGGAAGTGATGGACATAGTGTGATAAAGCCACCCTCAAGACAATCCTCATAAGGCTTGGGCGAATAAATTTTAATTTACAGAGTTGCCTTTTAAAAATGGACCCGTTTTCATTCGGCCATGTCTGGCCTGAAAACATGGAATTTTTGTTTAAGCTTATTAGCCTCAACGGGGTTTCTCGTCACTCATACGGCGGCCCAGGAAAAACAACCTCGTGAGGAAAGACCCACGAATCCGGCCCTTGTTTTATCTCGGAAGCCTTCGCCCGAATTTGCAACCTCGCTAGCTCCGCTATTAACACCTCTCAAAGAAGTGCTGGCTAGGCGTGGGGACTATCCCAATCCTGATAAGGATGGGATCATTCTTCTCGATGAAAGCATCGTCCACACGGATGAGGCTGGAAAGCGGACTGTCGTGTATCACTACGTGGAAGAGGCTTTGACTGAATCGGGCAGCCAAGCCTTGGAAGAACAGACCTATCAATATCGAACGGATGATCAGAAAATTCATCTCGTGCAGGCCAGAACGATCCAAGCCGATGGTAGTGAACTCCCCGTGGAGGATCGAGGGATCATTATGGAGTCTCCTCAGACAGACGCTGGGGACAGTGTCTATGGAGATCGCGGGCAAATGCGCCTCATCTTTTCCCGCGTGCAGCCTGGTGTGGTTCGTGAGGTGATCGTCGTCATTGAAGATCAGGCCCCCCGCATGGCTTCCCAATTCAGCACGCTGGAAATCTGGGGAGCTTACTGGCCTACGAGGCACTCCCGAATGGTCGTGCATATGCCAGAATCTGTGGCTACCAGACTGAAAGAAACTCGGCTAGGGGCTGGCGTCCCCAACCCAAGGAAAAGCACTTTGTCCTCAGGATATCAGACTTGGATATACGAAAAGGAGCGCATTCCTGCGATGCTTTATGAAGCCGGGCGTGCGCCACGCGACCAAACAGGTCCCGCCGTCTTTTTAACCACGCTGCCAGATTGGGAAACCTTTGGCACATGGTATCGCCAACTGCTTGATGACCGATCCACACTCTCTCCCTCTTTAAAAACCCTCGCCGAAGAGTGGACAAAGCAAGCCAACACCTCCGAAGAAAAAATTAAGGCTATCTTCAGCCACGTCGCTCGAGACGTCCGCTACACGGGTTTGGAGTTCGGTATGGGCGCTCATCAACCGCGTGCCCCGGGACAGGTCTGGACGACCAGTTATGGGGACTGCAAGGATAAGTCCAACTTGGTCGCCTTGCTGCTTCGCTCAGTCGGTATTGAAGCTCGTCTTGCGCTACTTCAGACGGAACATGCAGGCCGCATCGAACGCCGAAGCCCTGATACCCGGCATTTCAACCACGCCATTGTCGCCGTCAAAACACCTTCTGGCTGGGAGTTTTCAGACCCGACCATCCGCTACGGCAAACCGGGTATGCTCGCCCCCTCTAGCTCCGACCGAGAAGTCCTCATCATCAAGGAGAACGATGTCGAGTGGACACGGACACCCGGCATACAGCCGAGCAGCGTTCATTATTATATTGATGCTTCACGTGATGAAGATGGCTCTTTAGAAGGCTGGCTGGAACTGAGAGAAACCGATTACTATGCTGCCACAGACCGTGCCTACTACGAACGGTTAAACTCCACAGAACTGAAAAGGGAGATTCAACCCAATCTCACCGCGTTTTTCCCTGGAGCACGCTTGATTGATGCCGAGTTAGGCAACCCAGAAACCGATGTCATTTGGCGGCTCTTCTTCAGTTTACCAAGCCAATCGAGTGGCAATGATACCCGCGAACCGTTGCGTTTCCCTGTGGGTAGTCCCGTCTTTCTTTCCGTGGGCAATGCCCAGACTCGCGAATCCTCCCTCTTTCTGTGGCCTGTTGTCTGGAAGGTGACAGGCAGCATCACCCTGCCGGAGGGCTGGGCAGCGACCGACATCCCTTCTGCTTTCGATCTGCACACTGACGCTTATGAAGTCGAGGGACGGTGGGAGTTCAAAGGAACCACCTGCATGCCGCATTACGAGGCACGTGTCACCCGCGCCTTGGTAGAACCCACCATGTACGAAGCCATCTGGCGTGGCACTCAATCCCTGCAAAACTGGCTGCAAAAACCCGCCTGGCTCACCCGTAACGCTGAAGTTGCCGAAGCCCCTTCACCTGCGTCCAGCATCTCATTGGGGAAATTTCCCTTGATGCCCAGCGGTGAAGGACAGCTCACTTTTGTCGAAGAGCGTTATCCGCTTTCAGGCAATCGCCATCTCCGCCGAGCGGCACTGCGTAAAACCCTGGAATACTTTCCGAATGATCCGCTGACGGTCTTCATGGCACGAGCACGATTGGCGCTCACCGATTGGGAAGAGAACAAAAATGAAGAGGCTGAAAAAGCACTGAGAGAACTGTTAACGAAGTCCTCCGCCAAGGTGGAAGAGGAGACGGTTTACTGGGCTCGCTACATGTTGGGAGCCGTACTGCAAGACAGCAAAAAATATCCTGAAGCCATTCAGATGTTGAAGCCCATCGTCGAGCTCGACTCACTCAGTGGCTATCGCCGAGGCTGGGCCAGTTACCAATTCTCACTGTCCCTTGAGGGGCTCAAAGAAGAAGCATCGGCTTTAAACATTGCCTTAGCAGGTCTGAAGTTTCATGATGCGGAGAGCAGTGGTTTACTGCTGAGACAGTCCGCCAAGCTTCTCTTCCAACTCAAACGTGAAAACGAGCTGAACGGGCTTTTAAAAACCGTCATTCAGACCTTCGATAACGAAGCAGCTCCGGCCCTCACACAGTTAGCGCGGCAGGCTTTAGGCTGGACATCGGATGGACATGTCGAGTGGGCTCAAGCCGCGATCCAAGCCCTCGAAGGATGTGGATTTGAGACACAGGACGAGACCTTTTTACAGCTTCTTCAAAACGGAAAAAATGCCCTAGCAGGTCAAACCATCGCTGCGGTTCTTCAAAAGGAACTTCAAGAGTATCTCAAAGCCAACTCTGAACACACCGCCCTCATTCCGCCTGCGGATGGTTGGCCACAGACGGCTGAAGAGTGTGCTCAGCGCTATGAGGCAGCCGCCAAGGTGATCGACGCCGACCTCGGTCATCGCTTAGCTTTGCATTATGTCACAGCGTATCCCCCTGACTCGCAATTTAGCCGCTATCTGTGGCATAGCGCCGCTTACTTGGATCATCACGAACGGATCAAAGAAATTCCAGCCCCCTCTCCTCTCTTGCAGTTGCTCATCAAGCTCGGGCAGAGCCTGCCTAAAAGTGATGATAACTACTTTGAACTCAAGTTCCTCCATGGGCGCACGATTGAAAATCGAGGGCAGGATTGGCAAGCCGCAGCGGCGATCTATGCAGAGATTTTAGCGGATAAGGAGATGCCGCAGGATTTCCGACCCTCAGCCCTCGAGCGTGAAGCCAACTGTTATGAAAAGCTTAAAGACTGGAAAAGGGCCGCGTCCACATTGTCTCAACTAGGAGAGCTCATCACCTACGGTAGCAGTGGAGATGGTCTGGCGAGAGCCGCCCAAATTTATTTGGAAATGGGAGAGCCTCAAAATGCGCTGAAGGTTCTAGCCAAAGTCGAATCCAACCGGGAATTCCTGCTTAAAAACAGTGCCATGGCCGACACCCTAACCGAATGGTTGGCCCTTGCCAAAGATGAAAAGGGCGCTTTGGAACGTTGGAAAACCACTCCCTCGTGGTGGCCCCAGTGGAAAGAACTTCGACAGAAACTAGACATTGAAGAAACCGAAGTCGAGCCCCTGATTCAGGATATCGCAGACACCGGTGCCGTCCTTCAACAGGCGATTCAAGATCAAGACATCACGAAGGTGGGAGAAATATACCGCCAGGTGGTCCACAGTAGCCGCTGGCTTCCTGCTCGTTCGATCGAGTTGGCATGGATGAGCGTTTATAGGCTCGGAGATACTCACTCCGCCCATCGGCAAGACCTGCTCAAATTTGCCGCTGCAGCCATGGAAGCCGTGGCTCCGGTGACGGAAGAACAGGGGCGCATACGCAGCATGTATCTTTCCATGTGCTACATTGACACCGGGGCTCCTGGTGCTGCCCTGAAACAGATCAAAGACTACTTTGAAACTCATCCGCAGGACGAGCATGCCATTACATTCGTCATGTCCCGCCTCTGGGCTACCCTCGCTAAGGAGCAACCAGAAGAGCAACCCCATGCGATCAAACATCTGGAGAATGACCTCCTCTCAAGCCAATTAAAAAACGAGCGGGCGCTCACGATCACCACCTTGGCAGGCTTGCTTCACACTCAAAATCGAGGAGCCGAAATCATCCCCTTGCTGGAACGGGAACTCAAACATCCCGCCATCATCATCAATGAGACGGAACGGCAGAAGCTCTCGACCCTCCTCCACAGCTATGCGGCCGAAGAGCAATTCAGCCAAGCGATCAAGCGCTGGCTGACGAAACATGCACCTTCCTGGTATAACGAAATTTCCCCCAAAAGCCTGAACGATATCGATCAAGGAGAACTGCAAGCCTCGCTCGAAGCCGCAGCTGAAGAGCACACGACAGCTGAGGCCATTAAACTGTATTATCTCGCCGCGTCAGAGAGCTCACTGTCCTCAGACGAGCGGGCCCGATGGTGGGCCACCGGCTTGAACATGCACTTGCATACCCAAGCCATCACCCAAAAGGAAGTGCTGGCAGCCGTTGACGCTATTTTAGAAGACACCTCCGCACCAGATCTCCTTAAAGACGCGACTTTACGCATCGCCTGTCTGGCCTGCGCAGATATGGATGCGGTCACAGAATACCAGCATTGGCGTCATAAGCTATCTGACACTCAGATCAGCCCCTTCACCTTAGGATTCCTAGAAACACTCGATGCCGTCTTCGGTCTCGACTTAAAGTCCCCGTCTCATCTTGGTCCCTTACTCGAAAAACAGGCTCGAAAGAACGATCCTCAACAACTGCGCCTGCTCGCCTACCTCATCGTCACTCGGGCAATTCTTCATGGGAATTTTGAAGCTACTCAGGCCGTCAGTGATGCCTTGGCAAACCTTCGCAAAGGGATCGGCACTGAGGCTTCTGCCCTGCAAACGCTACGCTTAGAAATCGCCCAACAAATTCGCGGAGCTAAAAAGTTGCAGCCGATCCATCAGGCCATGGCGTCGGTGGTGGCTAAGCATTGGGCCAGCACCCCCAAGTCTGAAGCCAGTGCCCCCGAGCCCCTTTGGGGACTTCCGGATTACAGCCGCTTA
Source organism: Prosthecobacter debontii (assembly GCF_900167535.1). NCBI lineage: Bacteria > Pseudomonadati > Verrucomicrobiota > Verrucomicrobiia > Verrucomicrobiales > Verrucomicrobiaceae > Prosthecobacter > Prosthecobacter debontii. Next base: position 45,609 of record NZ_FUYE01000017.1, on the reverse strand, counting down.
GGTTCAGCCCACTATCGTCAATGGATCACTCAAGCAGTCGCTGACGGAGTCTATGAGCGCAGCAGTCTGAAGGTTTGGTATTTCCTTGCCACCGCATGTGCGGAATACAGTCCGGCTCTTACTTGGGACATGCGCCGCGAACTCATTGCAGCCGCTATGCAGGCGGCGACTGATGACCAAACTCAACAGCAGATCGTCAACTTATGCGCCAACTACGTGGATTCAGACAACTCCACCGAACGCGACTACTTAAACACGCAATTCAAACCCTGGCGTGACGCCACCAAGCAGCCAGGAACCTATGCCGAAATCCGTGCTTGGGAAGCCCACACGGCGATGCGTAACGGTCTCTCACAGGACATCAAGGGCATCATCCAACAAGTGAAGCCCCCTGGCGTCCAACAACGGCTACGTGAGCTACATTTACAGCGCATGCTCAATCAAGGTGGCGCTCGGGAAATCAACGAGGCTCTCGATGCGCTCGGCACAGACGCCATGCTTGAAGCCAGCAATCTCTACTATGTCATCCCTGCCCTCCAAAAAAGCCAGCGTGAGGTGGAACTGGAATTGGCGGTCGAAGCCGCGAAGACAGCTCTCCGCGATGCCGTCCACTCGAGCTGGTGCGGGAACGACACGAGTTCCGTGCGGGTCGCCGTGCGTCTGGCCGGGGTTCTCCAACAACCGGAGCTTTTGCCGGACAACTGGTCCCGCTTCGTCAGCCAGTTTTATCCCGAACCTCATGACCGACTGGTCCACACCATGAGCGTGGCATTGTTAAAACAAGATTGGGAAACGGCCCGCCAAAGCGGCCTTGAGCTCACGCAGAAGTATCCCACCTATTACTCCAACTACTGGGGCCCTGGAAAAGCACTCTGGGAACTCGGGAAAAAAGCCGAAGCCAAGGAATATCTGAAAACCTTCACCCAATACTGCCACGACGAGATCGAACACCCGATGGCGGTGAAAATGCTACAAGAACTCGATGCCGCTGAGTAAACGACAATTCGACGAGACACCATCCCTCCAGACAATCCGTGAAGCTCATTTCCCAAGTCCCCCACTCGGGCGCAGATTGATTTCAAACGGGGACCGTGGTAGCACATAGGCATGTCCACTCATCTCCTGTCTTTTTGCGCCTGGCTCTCTCTAGCGCTCATCCCCGGCTGCGGGACCACACCAGAGGATTCGGAAACTCGTCCCCGTGGGCAAAACGTGCTGGATACCCAGACGCTCGATCAGGCGCTGACCGGGCAGGTGGACTTCGTGCGGCACGTCAAACCCGTTCTCGAAGCCAAGTGCGCCGCCTGCCATAATCAGACCGCTCAACCAGGACGCATGAGTTTGGCCAGCCGGGCTGAGGCCGAACGCACGGGCACCTTGGGTGCTTTCATCCTCCCCGGCCAGCCCAAGACCAGTCCGCTCCTCACACGTCTGGATTCCGCTCATGCATCCCTCAAAGAGATGCCGCCCGTGGGTGAACGGCTGACTTCGCAGGAAATTGCCCTGCTGGAGCGCTGGATCGCCCAAGGAGCCACTTGGCCTACCGGACCGATGGGAATCTTGAATACGGGATCTCCTTGAAACTGCATGCTTGAAATTCCTGGTTGAAGGAAGGTTATATCGCGTGGCATCTTTGTTGCTGGCAGGTGCCTGTCTCCCCTCATGCTCCGTTCTTATTCCCCACGTCACTCGCGGGCGGATTCTCTCCGCTCTGGAGGCGTCCTACCTGTCGTCATTGTTGTTCTGGCTCTCTTGGTCAGCGCTGCGATCTTTTTCTTCATTACCCGGCCGCAGATGGAAAAGGCCGCCGAAGAGAAAGCTGCACAAGCTGCGGCGGAATCTGCCAAACCCGCAGAAGCCTCCAAAAAAGAAGTCACTGCCACCCCTGCTCCGCCTGCGACCTCCAAGCCTGCGCCTAAAGCGCCGACACCTCCGCCTGCCCCCGCCAAGCCGAGCTTCGGCTTTGCCCGCCCCTTGGATCTGGGCAAGGAAATGGTGCGCAGTCTGAATGCTGGCGATTACAAGCGCGCTGGAGACTTGGCCGCAGCGGCGGATCCAGATCAGGCGAAGCTGGCGGCTGAAGTCTTTGAGAAAATCTTCAAGGGCATGAAAGCCAAGGTCGGACAGGAAGATCAGGTGGAACTTCTGGGCCTCGTGGAAAACAAAACCCGGCTCTCGATCCCTCTGATGCTGCCGGGCAAGAGCGACCCCGTGCGGCTGCAATTGGACATTGAGCGTGACACCGACATGGGTTGGAAAATTTCCAGCCTCAGTCTGCCTGCTGAGTTGGGGCAAGCGCTTGCCACTTCCGCTGAAGCGTCCTCCACTCCAGCCATGGCTGCCACCGCAGGCTCAGCAGCCGCTCCCGCAGCGGGTGCCCCAATGGTGCCCGCCGCTAAACCTGCGTCAAAGAATCCTCTCTTCAAAGTCGAGGAAATGCCCGATGCACTCACTTTTGGCAGCGACTTTGTGCGTGCCTTGCTCAAGCACGACTTTGAAGCCGCAGGTAAATATGTGGACCCGAAAAAAGTGCCCGCTGAACGTTTGATCGGACTCTGCATCGTTTTCGAAGAAGGGGAGTATGAACTGAAACCCAGCAAACCCCTCATCATCACGGTGGCCAATCCCGAGGTGTCCTGGATCATCGCTCAGGTTCAATCCCAGAAACTGCAACAATCCACGGAGTTCGGTTTGGAAATGCAGCGCAGTGGTGTCGATCAACCTTGGAAAATCGTCGGGCTTAACCTGTCTGAAATTCTCGGTTCCTTCGCGTCTTCCGCCACCAAACTCGGCGTGCCCTACACGCCGATCGTGAGCAATCCCAAAGGCGGTGAGTCTCTGGCCCTCTACTTTGAATACGACCAAGCGGAGTTGCATCCGCGTGCCCTCAAGCAATTGGAGATCGTCTCCAGCCTCCTGAAGTCTGACCCCTCGAAGAAACTCCAAATCGCAGGCCATACGGACGCGAAAGGAACAGACACCTACAATCTCAGTCTTTCCCAAACGCGTGCGGAGTCGGTCAAAAAGCAGCTCATTGCCATGGGCGTGGCGGAATCTCAGGTAGTGACCACCGCTCTGGGCAAAGCTCAGCCGCTGAGCCCGAACCAAAAAGCCGATGGCTCTGACGATCCCGAAGGGCGGTCCAAAAATCGCCGGGCAGAGATCTATCTCGATTTTTAGTATCCGCCAGACCTTATGAGGATTATGGTGGAGAGCTTGCGACATCAGCTCTCCCAACTGCTCGACCATACTCGGAAACTCTTTCGTCTGGGAGTCGGCTCGCGCATCGTGTCCGGCTTCATGCTCGTGGCGGTGCTGACGATGGTGTCCAAGGGGGTATCCTTCATCAAAGACGCCACTGTGGCGCACCACTTCGGCACGGGAGATTCCCTGGATGCCTTCCTAGTGGCCTTCGGGCTGCTTTCATTTTTGGCGGCCTTGGCGGGAGGCGGACTCCCGGAAGCTTTTCTTCCCACCTACACCCAGATCGCTCACCAAAAAGGCCGACATCGGGCTCTCCGGCTCGGGGTCCAGAGCACCGGTCTGCATTTCATCTCCCTGCTGATGCTCGCCGGGGTGTGTTACTTGATCGCGCCATCCTTCATCAACTGGGCCACCCGAGGCTTTAATGATGAGAAGCAGGCCCTGGCGGTGCACCTGATGCGGCATCTCCTCCCCTTCATGGTCTGCTTTGGCATGAGCTACCAACTCAGTGCGTGGCTGCGTGCGGATAAACACTTCATCGCTGCCAGTAGCTCCCCGATGGTGATTCCTTTCACCATCATCGGGATGCTGCTCATTCATGGGGCCGAAGGCTCCACCGTTGACACTCTGGTCCAAGGCACGGTCATCGGGGCCATCCTTCACCTATCAATCCTCAGCATCGTCATGCTACGTGCGATGCCGAAGCAAACGCACTTTTGGCAGAGCTGCCTGCGACTCTGGGAGCCCAAGCTGCGGCACATCGCACGCAACACGACGCACTTCCTCTTCGCCGGTGGTATCTTCAGCAGCACCGTGGTGGTGGATCAAACCATGGCGGCATGGCTGTCTCCAGGCAGTGTGGCGGTGCTCGGTTACACGGAGAAACTGTGCGGGATCATTCTCGCCGTCACCGTCTCCCCTTCCTGCGATGTTTTATTCCCCTATTTTGCGGACAAGGTGGCTCATCAAGATTGGCTCGGATTACGTAAGCTGCTGCTGAGAAGCGCAGGTCTGATTCTGGCTCTAGCCTTGCCTGCCACCCTGCTCCTAGACGGGTTGGCTCCCTGGATCGTCAGTCTGCTTTTTGAGCGAGGCTCCTTCACGGCATCGGACACGGAGCGAGTGGCGGAGGTGCTGCGTTATGCGGCGCTTCAGATTCCCTTTTTCATCGTCAGCAGCCTCGCCTCACGCGTGGTCGTGGCCATGCAGGCAACGCAGTTCATCATCTGGATTTCCGTGCTCGGCCTCTTCAGCAATGCAGGTCTCAATTGGCTGCTGATGCAACGGATGGGGGCGTCGGGCATCGCGCTATCCACAGTGCTCGTCCACATGATCTCCGCCCTGGTGGTCTGCTCGTATGTTCTGCGGCAGATACGAGTGAAATTAAAATCGGTGCAGGCCTGAAGGTAAACTTATCCCAGGAGTTGAAGGCTCACCGTCACAACTTAGGACCAACAAAAAGGCGCAGACCTTTCGATCTGCGCCTGAATCTTCAAAGGAAATTCGAGGTCAAATTACCAGCCTTGGGTGCGGCTGTGATCATACATGGACGAGAAGCCCATTTCTGGGGTGAACTCGGTGTAACCCCACCATGGATCAATCTGAGCCTTACGATAGTAGGGCGGACGATAGGTGAGCTTCCAAGTTGGGAGCGGGAAGGTGGCGACTTCGTAAACGCCGTAGCCAGCGCGCACCGTGAAACGCTTGATACCCTCGACGAAAGCATCGGTGAAAGCGGCATTGGCACCGTCAGACTCCACCGTGTAACGCCACACGCTGAAGGGCTCCGTCCACCCCAGAAGGATATTGCTCATCCCACGGCTGAGCTTGCGGCTCCAATTGTAGTGGTGTCCCGGCGGGGACTGAATATCTGCGAAAGCAACGCCGCAGAGCGTGAGGGCAGAAAGGAGAGTGAGAGCGATGCGATTTTTCATGCGGTCTGAGAAGAGTTACCAAATCTGGCGCTGACCTGGCAAGAAGTAATCTCACTTTTTTTCGCTGCATTGTCGTGACAAAAGAATGCACATTTCACGAGTGGGCCGTGATATGGATACCGGCCGACCATGAAACCACTGCTGACCGAGGCTGAACTGGAAGACCATCTGAGCACCCCCACGCCGGGAGTTATAGACACTCTGCGTGAGTTGGAGGGGGATTTCATGGTCCTGGGTGCAGGTGGAAAAATGGGCCCCACGCTCGCCAGGATGATCCGGCGAGGATTAGATCAAATGGGTCACCCTCACCGGGCGGTGCATGCCGTTTCCCGCTTCTCTTCAGCCTCAGCTCGAGAAAACCTAGGCCAGCACGGCATCAACACCCTCGCCTGTGACCTGCTGGACCGTGCCGCACTCCAAGCCCTCCCCGATGCCGCCAACATCATCTTCATGGCGGGGCAGAAATTCGGCACGGACGATCACCCCGAGCTCACCTGGGTCATGAATACCCTGGTGCCCGCCCTGGTCGCCGAGCGTTATGCTCGTTCACGGATCGTCGTCTTCTCCACCGGCTGCGTGTATCCCCTCACGACGATTGAGAGCGGAGGTTCTCAGGAAACCGATCGGCTGGGGCCTCCCGGGGATTACGCCAACTCATGCGTGGGGCGTGAGCGCATTTTCACTCACTACGCGCTCCAAAACAATACCCCCATCCTCATGTTCAGGCTGAGCTATGCCATCGATCTGAGATATGGAGTCATTCATGACGTAGCACAGAAAATCCTTCGAGATGAGCCTGTCGATGTGACGATGGGCTACGCCAACGTCATTTGGCAGCGGGACGCCAATGCCCGGGCCATCCAGTGCCTCAATCGCATGAGTTCTCCGCCCGCGATTTTAAACGTCACCGGCCTGGAGCGCGTTTCGATCCGAGAGCTGGCCGAAAAACTCGGCGCACGGATGGGAAAGGCTCCTCAGATCATCGGCAAGGAAAGTGGCACCGCCTGGCTTTTCAATGCCCAACGCTCCTACGATTGGTTTGGCACGCCCGAGACCTCCTTGGATGAGATGATCGAAGCCACCGCCCAATGGGTGGTTCACGGCGGCGTCTCTCTCGGCAAACCCACTCATTTTGAAACCCGCGATGGACACTTCTAAAATCCGCGCCCTCCTGCATCAAGGTCTGTGCATCCCCGCCCATCCGCTGGCCCTCAATGCACAACGGCGCTTGGATGAGCGACGCCAGCGTGCCTTGACTCGCTACTATGTGGCGGCAGGGGTAGGCGGCCTTGCTGTCGGTGTCCACACCACACAGTTTGCCATTCGTGATCCTGGTGTCGGTCTTTTCAGCCCCGTCTTGGCCCTCGCCGCCGAGGAAATGGATCGTGTGTCTCGTCCCCTGGCCCGCATCGCGGGGATCTGTGGTGACACACCTCAGGCGACAAGAGAGGCAGCCCTCCTCCTGGAATACCGATACGATGCCGGTCTTCTCAGTCTGGGGGCTCTCGCACATGCCTCGGAGGAGAAACTCATCGCGCATTGCCAGGCCGTCTCCGAGGTTATCCCCATCATCGGGTTTTACCTTCAGCCCAGTGTCGGAGGCCGCACGCTTTCACATGCTTTTTGGCAGCGGTTTGCCGAAATCGAAAACGTCGTCGCCATTAAAATCGCTCCCTTTAACCGATATCAAACCCTGGATGTTATCCGGGCAGTGACGGAAGTAGGCCGCTCCGACATTGCTCTCTACACAGGCAATGACGATAATATCGTGGCTGATTTGATCACGCCCTTCGAAGTGGGTGGTGGCACACGTCGAATCATCGGTGGTTTATTAGGTCATTGGTCGGTCTGGACGAGAAAGGCGGTGGAGTTGCTTCAGCGCTGCCAGAGGGAACCTGCAAGTCCGGATCTCCTTCGGCTCGGAACCCAGGTCACTGATACCAACGCCGCCTTCTTCGATGCCGTCCATGGATTCCGAGGCTGTATTGCAGGACTGCACGAGGTGCTCCGCCGCCAAGGCCTGCTGGAAGGCATCTGGTGTCTGGATCCTCAGGAAGGACTCAGCCCGGGACAAAAAGAGCAAATCGACCGCGTTTACGCTTCTTATCCGCACCTCCATGATGACGATTTCATCGACCAGTATCGGGATGAATGGCTGCGCTGAGCGACAAAACAGGTGGATTCAATCTTTACTCCCGAAAGGAATCCAGATTTAATTCGCTAATTCGGCAGGGATTTCCTGCCTTTCATCATAACTCCTTCCTTATTCTAAATCCTCAGCCATGAAACTTAGCCGATCCCGCATCGCTCTGCCTTTGCTGGCGTTCCTTAGCGGCACGTCCTTTCTCCACGCCGATATCTTGATCCTCAAAAACGGCAGCAAATTGGAAGGTAACATTCTGAGCGAGAATCCTGCGGCCGTGCGGATGAGATACCGCCTGACCCCGAAAATTTGGGACGAAAAAGATTTCCCCCGCACCGACATCCAGGAGATCATCAAACAGACTCCTCAAGAGCTGGAGTTAATCGAGCTCAAAAAACTCCTTCCCACCCCAGACCTTTTTCCAGCCGATAGATACGAGCAGCTGATTCAAGATCGTCTGCGTCCCTTTGTTAACAAGTATCCAGGCACCCCGGAAGCTGAGGAAGTGGACAAGATGATCGAAACCCTCCAGGAGGAGAAAAAGCGTGTTTCGAACGGCGAGATCAAGCTCGAAGGGCGCTGGTTAACTGCGACAGAAGCCAAGGGTGAGCAATACAACGTTGAAGCTTTCAAGCTGCATAAAGAGATGCAGGAAGAAATGGCGCGTGGCGAGTGGGAAGCAGCATTGCGTGTGTATGATCGTTTCATCAAAAATCGCCCCAGCTACATTGCTTCTTCCTATTATACTGCAGTCATCGCAGACGCATTGATCTGTTTGGATAAGCTGGAAGCCTATTATACCAAAATGGCAGGCGAACAACCCGCCCTTCTCAAGCGGCAGACGGAAGACCTCGCTAAACTCGAAGAGGACGAGAAGCGCCGGACAAAGGCCGCCATCGATGCCGAAAAAATCAGATGGCGTGCCGACTACGACGCTCAACGAAAGAACGGCGTCCGCTGGATGGAGCCTTACAAATACGATTCTCAAGGGATCATGTCAGCCCAAAAACAGGTCACTGCGGAAAGCGCTCGGTTAAGAGCTTTAAATCTCGAAGATATTAAAGCCCGCAACGAAGCCTTCGTCGCCGTCTATCGTAAGATTGGCGAGGGTGATTACCAAGCTGGTGCAGCGGCATTCAATCGCATCCAAGCTTTCGGCACTGTAAACGAATACCGTGACATCGTTGCCGATCAGAAAGCCAAACTGTTGGCTCTGTATGGTGAAATCATGCGTAAAAACGCGGCAGGTCAGATTGCCACCAGTGGATCTTCAGCATTAGGAGGCGCAGGAACAACAACCGTCGATGATCGTGTGGCTCAAATCCTAGCAGAGGCCAACGGGACCGCTCAACCTGCCGCCGCTGCACCAGCGGCTGGCATGGCCGCGGCTCCGGGCACCACCGTTGCCCCTGCCCCAGGCGCTCCTGGCGTTGCACCACAGCCTGGCGTCGCTCCACAGGCGGTTCGCCCCGTCACAGCGCCGGCTCCAGCGGTGAATCCTCCGAACATGCAGCAGCCCGCAGCCCAGGCTCCCTATCCAGCCCCAGCACCTGCCCAGGCTTATGTGCCACCAGCGGAAGAAGGCACCAGCGTGCAGACCTTCATCATGATCGGTATGGGGGCTTTGCTCGTTCTGTTCGGCTTCTTAGCCTTCAAAAAGAAGAAGGCTGAGTAAGCTCACTCCATCGTCTCTGACCAAACCGGATCTCCCCAAGAGATCCGGTTTTCTTTTGCCCCTAAGATCCCTCCAAACCGTTACGTAAGGTCTTCTTCACCATGCAACCGCCATCCACCTCCACCCAGACTCGGCGTCGTTTCCTCACTCAAGCAGCCGGAACGTTCTTCGCAGCCCCGTTCGTGACTTCCGGTTTACGGGCCGCCTCACCTAACGGCAAGTTAAGACACGCCGCATTCGGTGCCGCTGGTATGTCTTGGAGTGACATGAACGCCATGTCCAATCACCCCATGTGGGAGCTGACCGCTGTTTGCGATGTGGATACCCGAAACTTCGCCCGCGTGAAGGAAAAGTGGCCGCACGTGAAGTGCTATCAGCACTGGGAGGAACTGCTGGAAAAAGAGGCGGGTAACATTGACTCCGTCAACGTCTCCACCCCCGACCACATGCATGGCCCCATCGGCCTGAAAGCCATGGAACTGGGCAAGCATGTGTATGGCCAGAAACCTCTGGCCCAGAATCTCTACGAGTGCCGTCAGCTCATGCTCAAAGCCCGTGAAACCGGCGTCATGACTCAAATGGGCATTCAGGTCTCCTCTTCCTTCACCGAGCGTTTAGCCGTGGCCATCATCCATCAAGGCACCATTGGGAAAGTGAAGGAGGTGCACACCTTCTCCAACAAGTTCTGGGGAGACATGGAACCCGTCCCCCAAAAGACCGATCCCATCCCGGCTGAGTTGGATTGGCCAAAGTGGTTAGGCACCGCCAGCGACCGCCCTTACATCGCGGGTTATTACCACCCGAGTAACTGGCGTAAGCGTCGCGACTTCGGCACCGGCACGCTCGGTGACATGGGCTGCCACATGTTCAGCGGCTGGTTCCGCTCCCTCGATCTTGCAGCCCCCATCGCCGTCAAATCACATGGTCCCGCGCCGCTCAATGACACGAACTGGGCCATTGATGCCATCGTGGAATACACCTTCAAAGGCACCTCCCGCACCGAAGGGGATACCGTTAAAGTCACTTGGTATGATGGCAACGCTCGTCCCCCTGCTGAGGTGATGGCGCTTGCCGATCCAGCTAAATTCCCCGGCCAAGGCAGCATTTACATCGGCACCGAGGGCGTCCTGCTCTCACCTCATGGCAGCACCCCCATGCTCTATCCGAGAGACAAGTTTACCGGCTTCAAATACCCTAAACTGGAGCCACGGGATCACTGGGCGGATTTCATTGACTGCTGCCTCAAAGGCGGTTCCGAGAAACCTTCCGCCAACTTCGACTACGCCGGCCCTCTGACCGAGGCTGTGCTGCTCGGATGTCTTGGAAGCATCTTCCCGAATGAAGAACTGCACTGGGATGCCCCGGCGCTGAAAATCTCCAATAGCGAGGCCGCCAATGCCTTTGTGAAGCGCAAGTATCGCCCAGGCACAGAGATCTGATTCATCAATCCAGAAACCGCTCCGCCAGAGTCAAGTCAGCGGGGAAAGTAATCTTCGGGTTGGGGGTGGTGTTTTCCACGACAGACACCCCCTGCCCGATGTGCTGCACAGCGGACACCTCGTCCGTGACCAGCGCTCCATCTCGCAGCACCGTTTCATAGGCGTGCGTGAGCAGTTCCTTGCGGAAGACCTGCGGCGTCTCCATCACCCAGACACCGTTGCGGTCCAGAGACTCCGTGATGTGCCCCTCCACATCCACGCGCTTGATCGTCTCCGTCATGGGCCGAGCACAGGCCACCGCAGCCTTTTCATGGGCCGCCTGGATGCAACGGCTGATCTGCGCAGGGCTGATCAAAGGGCGGGCACCATCATGCACGGCGATCACTTCAGCTTCACCCGAGCAGGCTTGAATCCCCTTCCAGACCGAAAAATGCCTCTCTGCCCCGCCCTCCACGACGGCATTGAGTTTGGGTAAACTGTCACGCCAGTCTTGGATCGCTAAGGCGACTTCATCTCCCGCCACCACAATGATCTCGCCAATCTCATCACAGGCCTGAAACTGGCCTAACGTGCGCCGAAGCACGGGCATCCCCGCGAGCGGAGCCAGGAGCTTATTGAATCCCATACGCCGGCTGCTGCCGGCGGCGACGATGATGGCCGAAGTCATAAACGACCCAACATGCCGAGGTCTCCACAGAGTCGCAAGCGCCGCCATCAAGGTTCGCCCACCGTCGGATGAGGCACACTCAGAACAGCTGACCGAATGGACCTCGTCAGTACCTCTTTACCCGATGTCGTCGGTTCATAGGCCATCCCTCGATAACGCAGAGGCTGATAGCCCAGTTCCAGCATGGCGTTCAGGGGGGCCTCTTTCAGCCCCGGACGCCAATAGTCCGGCCCACCACCGGTCTCATAATAATAGATCCAGCTTTGATCCGGCCGCGCCCACCCTGCACACAGCACCACATGCCCTCGGGGGATATTCAAGAGATCCCCTGGGCGTAAATCACGTGCTTCAATGGGACGACAGACGGAGGGCAACTGCGAGGTGTCGAGCACGGAAGGGAGCTTCAGGCAGCGCGAAATGTAACCCGAGCAGTCCACGCCTGTCGCTTGCTGGCTCACCCCCGCATTATCCGCTCGTCGCTTCGCCGGAGACGAGACATCCCCCGCCGCCAACCCTTCAGAAATAGCGCGGTCAAAGGAAGCTGGATCGTCAAAGCCTCCCCACTTGTAGGGAATGCCCAGGTTCATCTCCCCAGGCACCCACCACCCTGGACGCTCAGGAGGGTCCTTCAAACTGACGTCGGGCGTATGCACCAGCACTCCAGACACATCAGGACCATGCAAGATATTGCGCGCAAAGGGTCTCCAAGCGTGTCGTGCGTAGCGATCCGCAATCGCCAGAGCCTCCGTCGGTGTAACTTGGGAAAGCGCATCCACCTCGCCCGGGATCAACTCTGGGGACTTCCTCCTCTGCGGTGTGCTGCAACTGGCCGCTAACAAGACAAGACCGAGAAAAAGCAGAGCGGGTGAGGCTTTTCGCATAAGCATAAGAGGTCAAAGATAAGTGAGGCTTGCTCCCGAAACAGGCCACTTTCATAATGTGCCGGCTCAGACCTTGCAAACCCCCTTCAGAAATCTCTCCAAGAACAGTCATGACCCGTCTCCTTTTCGGTCTGCTTTTGGGTACGGCCTGTCTCCTGTCCGCCGAAAGCCCGCTTCGCACGGCTCTCGTCATCGGGAATGCCCGCTATGACCAGCAGGCGGGGCCTCTGAGAAACACGGTCAACGATTCGAAAGCCGTCGCCAAAGCTCTCCAAGAGCTCGGATTCACGGTCATTGAGAAGCATGACTTGAAACGAGATGATCTCTTGAAAGCAATGCTGTCCTTTCGCCAAACTCTCTCTGAAGCCGAGGTCGCTCTCTTCTACTATGCGGGGCACGGCATCGAAGTCAGCGGGGCCAATTACTTGATCCCCCTCAAGTCCGGCTACTCCCCGGAGGGAGCAGATGACGTTACTCTGCGCATGCTAGCCGAGACACGGCTCTTCAATGTCGAGCAAGCTGTCGCAGACATGTGCAGTGGAGGAGCCCGCTGCAATCTGATCATCCTCGATGCCTGCCGGACCACAGCCCTGGCCCGCACAGGGCGCACCCGCGATGCCAATGATCGCGGGGGCCTTGTCGAAATGAAACCACCTGCGGGATCCCTGATCGCCTTTGCGACCGATGCCGGCCAAACCGCGCTCGATGGGGAAGGCGCTCACGGGTTATACACGGAGGAGTTGCTTCGGCACATGAAGATCCCCGGCCTCACCATTGAGCAGGTCTTCAAACGCACACGCGCGGCCGTGCTTGAGCGGTCTGAGGGCGGCCAAATCCCAGCCGAATACTCGCGCCTGATCGGAGAAGACATCTACCTCGCGGGGCAAGCTCTCGCTTCTGAAGCTCCCTCCCCGCCCATGGTAAAAGCTGAACCTGTGGAGCCCCCTACGCTGGCTCAGATCATGCAACTCGCTACCAACCGGATGACCGAAGAATGTCTGGATGCTCTTGAATCCTTGGCCGAAACCAAAGGCCCAGGAGACTATGCCGAGGCTCCTCTCGCGCTTGTACTGGATCAGGTGAAGGATGATCTCAAGGATGCCAAAGAACCCTCTGAGAAAATCGACGAGGCAGCCACCACCTGTGCTCACCTGTTACGCATTCTCCCAGCTTGCCTCCCACCTAACCATGAGCGTTACAAAAGCATTGCCGCCAAAGCCCACAATCGTCATGGCGATGCGCTGATCATTCTCGATCAATCACAAGAAGCCATCGCGTCACTCGATGCCGCCTTTGCACTGACTCCTGAAGATGCTTACATCCTCTATAACCGAGGCCGCGCCTATGCCATCCTCGGCCAAATCGAGGCTGCTCGCGCGGATTTTGAAGCGGCCAGTGATCTCAAACTGAATCAACCTAAGGCCCGCCAACTGGCCCAATCGGCCTTGAAGGAACTGAAATAAAAGAAAAGAGGCGGTGCCGAAGCACCGCCCTCTCAACGTGGGACTGAATCGAATCCAGGATCGGCAGCTTACGCTGCGCCAGTATTGAAGGCGCGAATCGCGAGGACTTTCACCTTACGCGCTTCACCCTCATCGCTAGGCAGGTCGGCTTCTTCTCCGACCGCTTTGCCGATGAGGGCCTTGGCGATCTCGGACAGATAAGACACGATGTTCTTATCCAGGTCACCATCCCAAGCACCGAGGATCGTGTAAGTTTCGGTTTCACCCGTCGCCACGTCCTGGAAGTCCACGATGGTGCCGACGCCGACTTTTTCGGTGGAGACATTGGCGAAGTCCGTGCCACGAGCCAGACCGACTTCGCGCTCGAGTTGATCCTTCATGCGGTTCAGCACGGCTTGCTGATCACGAGCCGCTTTGTAACCGCCGTTTTCACGAAGGTCACCTTCTTCCTTAGCGATCTGGATCTCATGCTTGTTGTGAGGAATCTTGACGTTCACCAGCTCGGTCAGCTCGGCTTTTTTCTTCTCCAGGCTATCCCAGGAGACGATCAGGCGATTGTCTTCACGAGCTTCGGCGTTGTCGGCCATCAGAGCCTCCATCTCAGGGCGGGCCTTGATGACCCGTGCCATGAGGGAGCGACGAGTGAGTTCGTCTAACACCGCCGTGTTGATGATGCGTTTGGCAAAGTTACGCAGAGATTCATCGTCCGTATCCACGACCAATTCGTGGACGAGGGTCTTGTCATCGGAAAGCATGTCTCCGAGGCGGCCCGTGCGCTTTGGCCCACCCTGCACATGGTCATCTTCACAAGCATCCAGGATCGCGTTGCCGAGATCGATGCTGAAAACGGAGGCGGCCAAGCCCTTGCGCTCCTTACAGATCCAGATGAGCAGATCCGCACTGAGGGTGCGGTTACGCACGGATTTCTTGAGGAACTCCGTCAGCACATCCAGTTCATTGTTGGAATCCAGCACCACGGCGATTTCAGCCACCGCACGGCCCCCGGTGCGGGTGAGGTGGTTGAGGATCTCAGGCACCCACACGCGCTCAGGGAAAGCTTCCGGGAAGGCACGATACATGCGGCCAAGCTGGCCCACAGGTAGTCCGCCGATGTTTTCGGCCAGGAGAGGTTTCGCTTCGCAAACGAGGTCCGCCACTTTCATGGAACCCATGGGCAGAGAGGCCCCTTCGATGGCATCGATGATTTCATCACGCGCCAAGAGAAGTTGCAGACTGTCCTTGAGGTGCAGCCTCCAGGCTTTGCGGACGGTATCGGAAATGTCCTGGAAGACCGGGAGCAATTCTGTGGCCGCATCTTCAAACAGGTCCAGATCTTTCTGAATGAGGGTCAGCACAGCCAGCTTGCCTTTCAGATCCCGCTTGGCCAGGAAGTTCTTCACCATCACGCCGCCGGGTTTCTCCCCGCTTTCACGCAGCACCAGAGGCTCGGTGCGCTTAGAGGGCACCACGATGTGGCGTGCGGCTTTCAAGGTCTTCTTAGCCGCTTCCCACCATTTCTTGTATTCCCCTTCTCCCACGATGCGGGGCTTCAACAGGCGCTCCAGATCGTCCAGGGACATGGAGTTGCCGGAGGACTTCAGCGCCAGCTCGATCAAAGCGGTCACATTTTCCTTCGCCATGGATTTCAACTCGCCCAGATTGGCGTGACGGCGTGCCAGCAAGTGGTCCGCAGGCAGAATTTCCAGGGAAGTGACGGCAAACGAAATCTTCAGGCCGTGACCAGCCTTATCTTCGAAATCCAAGATCACTTTGTCCCCCATCAGGTCCCATTCAGCGATTTTACCCACCCCCCAGCTTTTGTGCAGGCAGTAGGTGCCTGGCTCGAGTTTTGACAATTTTTCACCGTCAGCGGCGGTCAGTTTACCCGCCGCGACCAAGTTTTGGACCTCAGAATTCATGGGATGTAGATGCTAGCGAGTTCGGCCACGGTCGCAAAGGAAACCTTTGCTCGGCTTTCCGGCTGGACTTTTCCACCACCCCCGACATCCCACTTGCCTTACGCCTGGATTCAGGGTGTCATCCTGCCATGCGTGACCTCGCCCTCAGCCTCGCTCTATTTTTCTACGTTAGCGCCAGTGCTGTCGGCCAGACTCTTGGCGAACCTCAGATTTATTACGACGAAAGCGGCAAGCGCTACGCGACGCTGAGCAGCGGAGATTTCGGCAGCAACCGCATCACCATCCGTCTGGCAGGTGATCCGGGCTCCCTCAACGAGTGGCGCGGTCAAGGGCAGCGTCAGGGCAAAGAGATGGCCTTTGCCCGCATCGTGGGGGAGGGTGAGAGCCCAGGCACCTTTTTCGTGGCCAAGATCACCGACTCCCGCTTAGAGATCGACTACAAACCGCAGCAGAAAGCCCCTCAGGATGCAGGGATCAACGGCAGCTACCGCCGCGTGAATGAATCCAAGCTGCTGCAACTGGCCAAAAAGGAATTCCAGGCGGCGGACGAACGTCTCCAGGCCTCCCTGAAAAATGCGGCCAAGGTTTGGGATCGCCGAGATCGGCCAGCCTTAGACCTCTGGAAGGAGCTGTGGCCCGGCCTCCGCCAGCGCTGGATTGCCCTCTCTCCCTCCAATCTGGGGGCCGCGAAAGCCGGTAGCACCTCTGAAAAAAACTCGGCCGACTGGGTCTGGGCCGCTCAAGCCACCGCCCGCGGCTACTACTTTGTCGAAACCCAGCCGGATGCTAAGACGGCTCTCGGCTGGGAGGGGGAATACGATGATCTTGGCGGTGGGCACGCCAGCCTTCGCCTCGGGGCCGATGGCAAACTGCGGCTGAATCTGGCCAGTTTCCGCATTGAGGGCGATGAAGCCACCACCGTAGAAGCCACGGCAGCCGCAGCGGACCTGACTGAGGAGAAAAATGGTCGGCTGACCGCTAAATTCACCCTTCCCGCCACCGAACAAACTACCGGCGATCAACAGCCACAGATCACCCTCACGAAAATCGGCCGTTATCTCGTGGTAGAAACCGACCATGCCGAAAAGCTCACCCCACGTGGCTGGTTCGATGGCATCTATCGTGGAGCCCCGGTGCCGCCCGCGCCATAATCTTGCACAGCCGCAGATCAGAGACGTAGATGATTTTATGTCTCTCTATTCCACCGAAGCCGAACGCCTGGCCGAGTTTCCCGTCGCTCTCGATAGCATTTTCCTCGCGCATGCCGGAGTCACCATCCTGCCGCGCCGCGTCACGCAGGTGATGCAAGATTACCTGGAGAAGAGCTGCACCCAAATGCAGGAGTTCCCTGAGGCCTGGCGGGCGGTCAATGAAACCCGCGTCGTCGCCGCCCAGATGATCGGGGCCAAAGCCAGTGAAATTTCACTCCTCGGCCCTACCTCCCTGGGGCTGAGCCTCGTGGCCAATGGCCTGGACTGGCAGCCCGGCGACGAAGTCATCTGCTACCAGGATGACTACCCCGCCAACGTCTATCCCTGGACCGATCTGGCCCGCTATGGTGTGGAGGTAAAGCTGCTCAAACCTCAGTCCCCTGGGGCCATCACTCCCGAACTGGTCGCCTCCTTGCTCACGCCAAAGACCAAACTGGTCGCTCTGGCCTCCTGCCACTTTCTGAGCGGTTACCGGCTCGAGATTGATGCCATCGGGCAGATGCTGCGCTCTCGCGGCGTCCTGTTTTGCCTGGATGCCATCCAGACGATCGGTGCCTTTGAAACCCGGGTGGATTATGTGGATTTTCTCTCCGCCGACTCTCATAAGTGGATGCTCGGGCCCATGGCGGCGGGAATCGTCTATGTCCGTGAAGAAGTGCAAGAAAAGCTGCGCCCCACCCTGCTCGGCTCGTGGAACGTCCAAAGCCCCAATTTTATCGCTCAGGAGCAAATCGCCTTTGAAAAAGGCGGCCGCCGTTACGAACCCGGCGTGCTGAATGTGGCGGGGATCCTCGGCATGAAGGCGGGGCTGGAGCTCATCCAAGAAAAGGGCATCGCCCAGATCAGTGCCCAACTCCTGCGCCTGAAGTCCCGGCTGGTCAAGAGGCTGGAGCCGCTCGGGTTTCACTTCCTCGGCCCCACCACGGGCCTGAACGCCTCCGGCATCACCACCGTCTGGCGCGATGACTCCCACGGACCATCCCTGGCCAGGATTCACGAGCATCTTTCCGCCCAGAAGATCAGCACCTCCCTGCGCCATGACCGCCAGGGCCAGGCCTACCTGCGCTTCAGCCCCCACTTCTACAATACCGAAATGGAGATGGATCACGTCGTGGATGCGATCGCCGCCACGCCGGAGGTGTGATCCGGAGTGCCGCGGGGCACCTAAGACAAAGCTCGACATTTCCAGGCCTTTTCGCGTAGCCTAACTCGAAATGAGAAAAACTCGCGACAAGGCCTCCTCCGGTAAAACGCCCAAAACTGCCGCGAAAAAAGCAGCTCTAAGGGCTCCGGTTTCGCGTCCCACTGCGAAAGCCACCCGCCCGGCACCGCCCAAATCCAACCCCCAGGCTAAGCCCAAGCCACCAGAGAGAACCGCACCTCAAGTCCGGCTGCCCATTGCTCCACCAGCCCCCGAGCCTGAGGAAGAACCCCCCGTTCCACCTGTCTCCACGCATATCGCTGAACCCCTTCCCGGCCCCAAAGCCACCCCTGCCGGGGCCTTGCTCACCGTCAGCATCCAGTCCTCTCAGGGCATGGCCGCGAGTGGAAACACCCAACCGGCCAATCTCCTCGTCGTCGTCACCTGCGCCGGGTGGCCTGTGGTTGAGCTGACCAAGGATCATTTCACGATCATGCAGCACTTTGAGGTGCCTGGGCAGACCGCACCCTTCAGCAATAACATCACCACCTTCCGCAATGCCGGAACTGGAGCCTACCTCCTGCAGATCAAACCGATCAATGCCGCTCCCTGGAGAAGCGGCCATCACCTGGGACAACTCCTCATCTCCACCCCTGCGGACCAGCAGGGACAGGCCGCCTTTAAGCTCATCATCCGCTAAAGGCGCATCCAGGCTCAAGACTCACATCCGCAGACGACCGAAAGTCCTGGCGAAAGCCTGAGAACTCAGCGTCACCTTTGCAAAACAAGGTCCTGAGAATTTCGAAATCGTCCTTGCAATGTGACGTCTAGTTTCTAATCTTCGCATGCTTGTGAAATTTTTCACAAGCTCTGATCAGGCATTGCTGCCAGCTCGCTCCATGAAATATTTCTTCCTCAGCTACCTCTTTGTCGCCGCGATCGTCGTCGCCGCCTTTGGCACACGTGGCAGCAAGTCTGAATTACCCCCGATCGAAATCTTCCAGGACATGGACCACCAGGCGAAGGTGAAATACCAAGCCAAGAGTGACTTCTTTGCCGATGGTTTGGGTGGTCGCCGCCCAGTGAAAAACACCGTCCCGATGGGCTTCGAGATCCCCAGCAAGCCCGCTTCTTCCCCAGATTACAAACCCGCCACCTTCGGCTTCACCAACGGCCTGGACTACTACAGCACCGGCAAAGTCGGTGACTATTATGGCGACGGGATGCCCAAGGAAATCACCGTCAACAAGGCCTTCCTGGAGCGCGGTGAGCTGAAATACAACATCAATTGCGCCATCTGCCACGGCACCTCCGGTAACGGCAAAGGGATCACCTCCAAGTATGGCATCATGACGGCCTTCAACTTCCACCAGGCTGGCAGCACTGACACCAACAATGCCGCCGCCTACCGTGCCGATGGCGCCATCTTCGACGTCATCACTCATGGCAAGGGTTTGATGGGTTCCTACGGAGGCAACATCGCCGTCCAAGACCGCTGGGCCATCGTGGCCTACATCCGCGCCATGCAGGTGGCCGTGAAGGAAAACAACGTCTCCGTCCAGTAAAAGAAGGCATTTCCAAGGCATGAGTCACCACGTCACATTCAACGATCTGCCCCAGGGCGGTGAGAAATTCGAACCAGCCAAAGGCGGAAAGCTTATCGGCGCTTTTGGCACTGCCGGTTTACTCGGCATTCTCGGTTCCGTTTACTTCTTCTTCACCCATCCAGACACCTTTGCTTACAGCTGGTTGTTTGCCTTCTTCTTCGCCTTCACCTTCATCTGCGGTGGCTGCTTCTGGATCTTGCTTCATAGCGCCTCCAACTCCGGCTGGGGTGTGGCCATCCGCCGCCTGTGGGAGCAATTGGCCAACATGATCTTGCCCTTGGCGATCCTCGGCGCTCCCCTGCTGATCCCAAGTGTGCAGACTCACCTCTATGAGTGGATGAACCACCACCGCGAGGCTGCTCATCACGCTCACGAAGCGGGTCAGACGGTCAAAGATGCGCTGCACCACATGTCCGAATCCAACGGCCACCTGCACGTCCTGGTGAGCAAGTTCGGCTACTTGAACATCAACGGCTGGTATTTCCGTTTTGCGTTCTATTTCTTCGTCCTCTGGCACATTGCTCGCACCCTGCGCAGCAAGTCGGTGAAACAGGATATGGATGGTGACATCAAGCATACCATCAAGGCCCGTCAGTTCTCCTGCCGCTGGCTGCTGTTCTTTGCCCTGACCGTCACCTTTGCCGCGGTGGACTGGATCATGACCCTGGATTACGCTTGGTTCTCCACGATGTGGGGTGTTTACATCTTTGCGGGTTGCGCCTGGTCCTCCATGGCCCTCACGATCCTGCTCGTCACTTGGTTGAAGAGCCTCGGCTACCTGAAGCAGGTGGTCACTCAAGAGCACTACCACCTGATGGGTAAGCTGCTGTTCGCCTTCACGGTCTTCTGGGCTTACATCGCCTTCAGCCAATACTTCCTGATCTGGTATGCCAACATCACGGAAGAAACCCGCTTCTACCTCACCCGTAACACGGAAGGCTGGCGCTGGGTGTCGATCTTCATCGTGATCGGCCACTTCATCGCTCCGTTCGTGGTCCTGCTTTCTCAGCCTCGCAAGAAGAACCCCATCGTGATGTGCGCCATCTGTCTCTGGGTCATCTTCATGCACATGGTGGACATCTACTGGAACGTGATCCCTGAGCGTGGCCCTTCCCTCGGCCTCGGCTGGTGGGTCAGTGGTGCCTGGGTGGGTGATGTGGTGGCTCTGGCTGCTGTGGTCGGCACCGTCGGCTTCCTCTTCCTGCGCAGCCTCTCCCGTAACAGCCTGTATCCCTGCCGCGACCCTCGCCTGCTGGAATCCGCCAACGTTATCAACTGATTCCCTTTCATGTCTTCGACCGCTCCATCTTCGAAAGCTGGCGCCACCTTCCTCTGGGTTCTGGGCGCTTTCCTCAGCTTTGCTGTTCTTTACTTTGTGATTCAGAGTCTCTTCGCCCATCCTGGCGCAGAGGACCCACGTGCCTCCGTGCGTCTCGAGAACAAAGAAGAAATCCTCAAGGCTCAGAACGAGATCGTCGCTAAGATGGGTCTCAATGATCCTGCCAAGAAAGCTGCCATCTTCACTAAGACGATGGAAGCCTTGAAGGCCAAGCCTGCCGCCGCCAGCACACAAGTGGTGCCCGGTTCTCCAACCCAGCTCAAGCAGGCCGCCGCTCCGGCCCCGGAAGCAGCCCCTGCTGCTCCCGCTACCCCTCCCCCAGCGAACTGATTTTTTGCCCACTGGAATCTATGCAGACCACCTCAGCATCCCCGGACACCCAGGCCGACAACCTGCGTCGCGCAGCGATCGACAAGTCGGTTAAGGGCCCGGTGCTCTTCCTCTTCCTCAACGGGGCCTTCTGGCTCATGGCGTCCACCATCCTGGGCGTTCTGGCAGCCATTAAGCAATTCGCTCCTGATTTCCTTGGTGCTTGCAGCGTTCTCCAATACGGACGCCTTCAGCCCACTCACCTCAACGCCCTCGTTTATGGTTGGGGGGTGCAGGCAGGTCTCGGCGTCATGCTCTGGCTCATGGCACGCCGCTCCGGACAGGAACTCCGCACTGGCAAGAGCGTCCTCTATGTGGCCGGTGTGTTCTGGAACATTGCCGTGACCGTCGGTCTGCTGGCCATCCTTCTGGGCCGCAGCACCTCCATGGAATGGCTGGAAATGCCCGCCTTCGTCTGGCCGGTGCTTCTGATCAGCTTCCTCGCCTACGCTTGGCCAATGGTGTTCATGTTTGGCCGCTCCTTCCGTCCTGAAGGTTTCATGGTCAGCTCCTGGTATATCCTGGCAGCCTGTTTCTGGTTCCCTTGGATTTTCATCACCGCCAATGTGTCCCTCCACTGCCTGCCAGGTCTTGGCGCTCTGGGTGCTGGGATCAACGCTTGGTATGTGCACACCGCGATTCTGCTGTTCTTCACCCCTGTTGCTCTGGGTGCTGCCTACTACTTCATTCCGAAAATCACCGGCCAACCTGTTGCCAGTTCCCAGCTCTCCCAGATCGGTTTCTGGCTCCTGGCTGTTCTCGGGGGTTGGACCGGTATGCAGCATTACATGGGTGGCCCGTTGCCTGCCTGGATGCCTGCTGTGGGTGCCGCAGCCGCCGTGCTTCTCCTGATTCCTGTCGGTGTCGTGGGCCTGAACCATCACCTCACCACCCTGGGCAAGCATAACCTCGTGGCCTCCAGCCCGACCCTGCGCTTCGTTTTCTTCGGAGCTTTGTTCTACCCGGTCAGCGGTGCGATCCTGGCCCTGCTTTCCAACTTCTCCACTGGAGCCACCCTTCAGTTCACCCAGGCCTGGTATGGTTTCCAGATCGTGGCGGTTTACGGCTTCTTCAGCATGACGGTCTTTGGTGCCATCTACTACATCGTTCCTCGTCTGACCGGTTGTGAGTGGCTCTCCGTCCGCCTCATCCGCAACCACTTCTGGTTCTCCGTTTACGGCATCGGTGCCATCGTCGTGACCAGCCTTGTAGCCGGTGCCCAGCAAGGTGGTGATCTCAATTCCCCTGAAATGTGGGATCAAGATTTCATGCAGCTCGCCCTGAACCTGCGTCCTTACATCATCGCTCGTGCCATCTCCTGGGCGCTGATCACTTGGTCCAATGTTTGGTTCCTGATCCATCTCATGCTCATGGTGGCCGGTCTTGGCCGCCGCAGTTCCTCTCCGACACTGCTTGAGCATGATCACGAAGAAGCCCTTCCCCACGCCGCCCACGCATGAGCCAGTTCCGCACGTTTATTCTCGCCCTTGTCGCCAGCTTTGGTCTTCCCTGGCTCTGCTTGATTGTCGTTCCGGCGATCAAATACCAAGCGCTGCAACCCCTGACCTATGACAAAGATGCCGATGGCATCGAAGGTCAATATCCGCAGGCTCCGATCAACCGCCAAGGCCAGCTCGTCTATGCCCGTGAAGGTTGCGCTCAGTGCCACACGCAGATGATCCGCCCCACTCAGCTCGCCCTCGATGGCTGGCGTAAAGGTTGGGGTCAAGATCAGGAGGCCCGCCCAGCTACTCCTGTCCGCTCCAACACCCTTCTGGACTATTTAGGTGAGCCTTACGCTTACCTCGGTGTGCAGCGTAACGGTCCTGACCTCGCCAACTATGGCTGGCGCGCCCCAAGCCGTGAGGAGATCCATCAGATGCTTTTTGCACCGAAGTCTCGTCACGACTGGTCCAACATGCCTTCCTTCGCTCACCTTTATCAGGTGCGCCTAGCTCAGGGTCCCGTCTCCGATAAGGCTCTTAAACTGCCCAAGAAGTTCAAGGTGAAAGAAGGCTACGAAGTCATCCCGACCCCTGAAGCAGAGAACCTGGTGAACTACCTGCTCTCCCTGAAAAAAGATTATCCCGTCCCTGGTGAGTCCGCCGCAGTCGCTGCCGCTCCGGCCGCCGATGCCGCCAAGAAGTAACCCCCTGGATCACTTGCGACCCCGCCCATGAGCGCTCCCTCCTCCTTTCCTAACCCTGACAGCAACGACCTCGACCGTCTTCACGCCGCCGTGAAGCGTGAAAAGGCCGACCTTGAGCCAGGCCGTGAACCTGCCCCTATGTGGGTGCTTTTCCTGTTCATGGTCGTCGCCATCATCGCTGGTGGCCAGCTCGGCCCGATGACCGGTGGTTTCAAATTCGACGTCAGCAATCCCTTTGCCACGAAAACGGTGAGCGGTGGTGACCCACGTCCGAAAGGCCCCGGTGGTGACGTCGCGGCTGATCCCTTCCAGGTCGCCATGAAAAAAGGTGCCAGCGGTTACGCTGTCTGTGGTGGTTGCCACCAGGGCAGTGGGATGGGCATTCCTGGCCAATATCCTCCTCTGGCAGGTTCCGAGTGGGTGACCGGCGGCACCGAGCGCCTCATCCGCGTCGTCCAGCACGGTTTGACCGGTCAGGTGACCGTGAAAGGCCAGAACTACAACTTCCCTGGCGGCATGCAGCCCTTCGGTGCAGGCATGTCCTCCGGAGACCTCGCCAACGTGCTGACCTACATCCGTAACAACTGGGGCAACGAAGCCCACATGGTCACCAAAGAGATGGTGGAGAAAGTTCGCGCGGATGAAAAGCGTGCCACTCAGTGGACCATGGCTGAGCTTGACGCTTTCAAAGACAAAGACGTTCCTGGCGACATTCCTGCCGGTCCTGGTGCCACAGCTCCAGCGGCCAAGTAATTTCGCGATTCCCCCTTTCATGTTTTCCCCATGGCAACCCTTCTCTGGCCAGACTCCTCAGGCAGTCTCGGAAAAGGTGTGGCCTAAGCCATCGCAGCGTGGGCTCCACGCTGCATCCCAAGGTTCGACCGGCCTGAGCTCTTCTTCCGAGTCAGGTTTTCTGTCGGACCCTCTCCATTTCAAGCAGTCTCACTGATCGTCCCCCCACGACCATCCCGTATCTTTGGTTCCTTCCTTCTTCCTATGAGCGCCGCAGCCACTACTCACGATCACTCCCACGGAGCCGATCATGCGCATGACCACCACGAGCCGGGATTTATCGGCAAGTATATCTTCTCCTGTGACCACAAGGTCATCGGCATTCAGTATGCTTTGAGCGGTCTGCTTTTCCTCCTGCTGGGCTTCTTCCTGATGTTGCTCATGCGTTGGAGCATCGCCTTCCCAGGTCAGCCTGTTCCAGGGCTTCAGTTTGTAGAAGGTCTGCCAGGCATCGGTTGGCTGTTCCATGAGACGATCGGCCGCTGGGCTCCTGGGGGCATCGTCAATGGTGAGCTCTACAACATGCTCGGCGCCATGCACGGCACCATCATGGTGTTCCTGGGCATTGTGCCTCTCGGTTTCGCCGGTTTCGTGAACTTCGTCATGCCCCTTCAGATCGGGACCATTGATATGGCCTTCCCGAAACTGAACATGTGGAGCTTCTGGCTGTTCTTCGTCAGCGGCGTGCTCATGCTTTACAGCTTCTTCGTCGGCACGGGTCCTGTGCAGACGGGTTGGACGATGTATTCGCCTCTGGCTTCCACCACCACCCTGGCCGTGAGCAACGTCTGGGCCCACGGTCACACTTGGTGGCTCACCGCGATGGTGTTTAACATTTCCGCCTCCCTCCTCGGTTCGGTGAACGTGATCACCACGATCATCAACCTCCGCGCCAAAGGCATGAGCTGGATGCGTATGCCTTTCTTCTGCTGGGCCATGTTCGTCACCAGCTTCCTGCTGCTTCTGGCCTTCCCTCCTCTCGAAGTGGCCGCTCTGCTTCAGCTCGTGGACCGTGTTTTCGGCGCCAGCTTCTTCCTGCCAACCGGCCTGATGGAAGGTGGTCAGCACCTGGACATCTCCGGTGGTGGTAGCCCGCTGCTCTATCAGCACTTGTTCTGGTTCCTGGCTCACCCTGAGGTGTATGTGTTGATCCTTCCGGCCTTCGCCATCCTTTCCGACGTCATTCCGGCCAATACCCGCC
The DNA here is from genome assembly GCF_900167535.1 of Prosthecobacter debontii. Classification (NCBI taxonomy): domain Bacteria; kingdom Pseudomonadati; phylum Verrucomicrobiota; class Verrucomicrobiia; order Verrucomicrobiales; family Verrucomicrobiaceae; genus Prosthecobacter; species Prosthecobacter debontii. Next base: position 20,475 of record NZ_FUYE01000017.1, on the reverse strand, counting down.
GTCCGCTGTGGGGTTACAAGTCCATGGTTTACGCCGCTCTGACCCTCGGTTTCCTCAGCTTCCTGGTCTGGGCTCACCACATGTATCTCACCGGCATGGGCACGATGATGTCCACCTACTTCCAGATCACCACGGTGCTCATTTCCGTGCCTTCCGTGATCCTTCTTACCGGTCTGATGATCTCTCTCTGGGGTGGTTCCATCCGCTTCACCCCGCAGATGATGTTCGCCTCCGCTTTCCTGCCGATGTTCGGTATCGGCGGTCTGACCGGTCTGCCTCTGGCCTTCACCTTCATTGACTTGGCTCTGCACGATACGTACTACGTCATCGGTCACTTCCACTACGTGGTGGCTCCGGGCACCATCTTCGCCCTCTTCGCCGGTGTGTATCACTGGTATCCGAAGATCACAGGCCGTAAGATGAGTGACTTCCTCGGCAAGCTGCACTTCTGGCCTTCCCTGCTGGGCATGAACCTCATCTTCGCTCCGATGTTCATCCAGGGTCTCGGAGGCTTCCACCGCCGCTGGTATGACGGTGGTAAATACTTCGAGCAGACCAGCAGCGCCTCCAACTGGGTGACTGAGCTGACTCACAATGTCTTCGGTCTCTTCGGCATGGATGTGCCCAATAACCTTCTGGGCCTGAACGTCCTGATGTCTGTCGGTGCTTTCATCCTCGCTCTCGGTCAGGTGCCTTTCATCCTGAATGTCTTCCTCAGCATCAAAGGCGGTAAGAAGACCAACAGCGACAACCCTTGGCATTGCACCACCCTGGAGTGGGCCACCCCAACCCCGCCTCCTCACGGTAACTTCACCTTTGAGCCTGTCGTGGTCCGCGGTCCTTATGAATACAGCGTCCCCGGTTGCAACCAGGATTACTTCCCACAGTGGGAAATCGAGCCCGGTAAGGCAGCCCCCGTTCCTGCGGCTCCCACTCCCGCCCCTGCCGCTCATCATTGATCACCAACCGGCCTTTTGAGACCTCAACACTGAGCATCTTTTCGCAATGGACATCCCTTATACCGTAACCGCCCGCCCTGATACAGGGCTCTACAATGCCAAGGTCGGCATCTGGCTCTTCCTCGCTTCTGAGGTGATGCTTTTCGGCGGCCTTTTCTCCTCCTACATCTTCCTGCGCGTTGGTGCTGACTATCACTGGCCGATCCATGAGCTCAAGGTTATGCCCGGGTTCATCAACACCCTGGTGCTGATCTTCTCTTCCGTGACCGTGCTTCTAGCTTGGGCCAACTTGAAGCTGCGCAAGATCGCTCAGTTCAGGGCCTACCTCGCCATCACGATTCTCTGCGCCTTGGCGTTCATGGGCATCAAGAGCTACGAGTATTACGGCAAGTTCACTCACTATGCCGTCAAGCTGACCGATGGCACCTTCCTCACGGGCCACTTGCCTCACGGATACGAGATCAAGTTCGGTGAAGCCACTAACCTGAACCTCACCGTCCACAGTCAGACCGCCGCCGTGGATGCAGATCCCGTGAACTACGTCCTCCCCTATCTGGAAGGCGAGGCGCCCAAGTTCAAGACCGAGTCCGGTGAAGAGATCACGCTGGATAAAGCCTCCTTTGCTAAGCTCCGTCAGGATGCTCTGGCTAAAGCTAAGGAAGAAGGCAAGAACAGCGCTTCCATCAAGCTGACTGCGGCTTCCGCTCTCAGCTTCCACGTGAAGCCGAGCAAAATCCTCGGTTACACCGCGACTGGCATCACCTTCCGTGACGGCACCGCTGTCGAAGGCAAGCTGCTGGATGACAAGATGACCATCGATGTGGACGGCGTGGATGCTCGCGGCGTGCCCGATGCTGAAAAATCCCTCGCTTGGAGCAGCGAATATCTGGGTGAAGCCTGGAAGAAGGCTTTCATCGCCCAGCGCGACCACGCTAAGGAGGAATTCAAAGAGAAATACCCGACTCGTGACCCGCTCAAGAGCGCCACTCACCAGAAAGAAGCCTACTACCTGCACATCGAAAGCGCGACCCCTCCGGCAGCTGAAGGAGGCCACGAAGGTGAGCACAAAGCCGAAGCCGCTGCTCACGAAGAGGGCCATGACAGCCACGGTCACCACCCGACGGTGACTCTGGAGAAAAAAGACATCGCCTTCTACTCCAACTACACGCCGAAGCTGAACACCTACTACGCCATCTACTTCACACTGACCGGTCTGCACGGTCTGCACGTGGTGGCAGGGGCGATCGTCCTGGCTTACTTCCTGTTGTTCGACGGCAAGATGCTGAAAAACGATCCTGAGCGCCTGGCTAACCGGGTGGAGGTCGGCGGTCTGTTCTGGCACTTTGTGGATCTGGTCTGGATCTTCCTCTTCCCGCTTCTGTATCTCCTGTAATCGCTCTGTTTTACCTTCTATTCTTTTCGTTTATGGCAAATAGTCCTGAAGAAATCCACAAGGCGGTCCGGAACATCATCATCATCGGCCTCATACTTGGGGGCTGCACGATTGCCACTGTGCTCTTGTCCTACTATGAGTTTCCGACTCATAGCATCAACATCATCGTGGGGATGATCCTAGCGACCATCAAAGCAGCTTTCGTTGCCCTGATTTTCATGCACTTGAACCACGAGGCCAAGCTGATCTACAAGATCCTCGCCTTCACGGTGGCTTTTGCTGCTGCCTTGTTCCTTCTGTTCGTATTCTCATCCCATGATCCGCTGGTCTTCAGCGGCTTCTACGAGAGCAATCAGTAAGCCCCTTCTACCGCCATGTCCCTCAAGCACTTCCACATTGTCTTTATCTTTTTCGCCATCCTCGGTGATCTGGGTTTTTGGCTGTGGACGCGCATGCTCCCTGAGCAGGCTGAATCGCTGGGTGTGACTGGCCTGGGCATCTTTGCTGGTTGGCTTAGCTTGGTTATGACCGCCTACGGCATCTGGTATGTGGTCAAGAAAAGCCGCAGTATCATCGTCTGATCCTTAGCCCCATCTCATCACACCTCATCATGAGCTCTTACCTGCTTCCTCTCGCTTGTGCCACCTGCCGTCCTGATCCAGGCAGCGTGATGGCTCAGGCGCAAGACATGGCCGTGCTTGTGATGCTCGGTTTCCTGATGCTTGGCATGGCTGCCGTGGGTCTCATTTTCTTCAATTTCGTCCGCAAACAAAACCGTCTTTCCGCTGACGCGCAGCTTTAATTCCCCTCCCTTCACTCATGAGCGTCTCTGACATCAATACCTGGTTTGGCATCACCGAAAACGCCTCCGAGCACGGCGGTCTGGTGGACCACATGCTCGGCTTCGTGCACTGGTTCATGCTGGCCTTGTTCGTCGGCTGGTCCATCTATCTCGTGCTGGCCTTCACCAAATTCCGCCAGTCCAAGAGCCCGAACGCAGACTATCACGGCGTGCGTGGCCATGCGTCCACACACATTGAGATCGGTGTGGTGGTCGTCGAGGCCATCTTGCTGTTGGGCTTTGCCTTTCCGCTGTGGTCTCGCCAGGCCGATGACTTCCCCACCAGCCCTGACACGGTGAAAATCCGCGCCATGGGTGAGAAGTTCCTGTGGAACTTCCAATACCCAGGCAATGACCTCATGCTCAGCACCTGGAACCCGAAAGCCATCGCCCCCACCAACGTCACGGGCCGTGACCTGATGGACCCCAACGGCAAGGACGACTTCGTCAACCCTGGCACCATGAAGCTGCCCGTCGGCCGCCCGATCATTGTGGATGTTTCCAGCAAGGACGTGATTCATAACTTGGCCCTGGTGCCGATGCGTGCCGCCCAAGATGCCATCCCTGGCGTCAAAGCCCACATGTGGTTCAAGCCTGTGAAAACCGGCACCTGGGACATCATCTGCGGTCAGCTCTGCGGCCCAGGTCACGCTCAGATGAAGGCGGTGCTCGAAGTGGTGGAAGACAAAGAATTCGACGAGTGGGCCAAGGAGCAATCCGCGACCGCTGCTGCGAAGTCCGCTGCTCAATAAGAGAAGCCCAAGCCAACCAGCGCTCTTCTACGGAGCCTTTTTCAAGGTGTCCCGCTTCTACCCAGGAGCGGGACATTTTTTTATCGGAATCCCAACCCAGCGGCTGACTTCCACGTTCTGATTCTTAGCCTCCGCTTCTCTCCGCCATGACTTGGACTCGCTTTCAACGCCTCGCTCTCATCGCCTTCATCACCGTGGAGGTGCTCATCTTCGTCGGGGCGATTGTGCGTGCCACGGGTTCTGGATTGGGGTGTCCCGATTGGCCCAAGTGCTATGGCCGCTACATCCCGCCCACACGTGCGGAGGACATTGACTTTGATCATCTCAACCTGGAAAAATTCCGCGCCAAGGCCGCTCGTCACGGCCGCGATCCTGCCACCATTACCCCGGAGACGCTGAGAGCCGAGTTCGATCCGCAGGCTACCTGGATAGAATATTTCAATCGTCTCACCAGTATTCCCGTCGGTATTGCCACGATCGCGTTGCTCATCACATCCTTTGGAGAGAAGCGCCGAGGACGCACTCGCGTTTTGATTGCAGCCATAGCTTCCGCTTTACTGGTCGGGATCAATGCCTGGCTCGGGGCCAAGGTCGTCTTCAGCGGGCTCAAGCCCGGCACCATCACCCTGCACATGGCCTTGGCCATTCTGCTCCAGTGTGTGCTCGTCTATACCGTCTGGCGGGCTCATGATCGCCCGTGGGGGCTGGATTGGAAGGCACGGCCTTACGCATGGCTGCGCGGCATTGCCTGGGCCTTGTTTGGCCTGATCGTCATCGAGGGCATCATGGGCTCACAGGTTCGGGAGCTCACCGATCATCTAGCCCATACCCACGCTGGCCACCCCCGACACGAATGGGTGAAGGAACTGGAGCAGAGCTGGGTCTATCTGGTGCACCGCAGCTTTTCCTGGCTGATCGTCATCACCGGTCTGGTTTTCCTGCGCCTGAGCCAGCGCCACCTCCGCCGTGTGGGATGGCTGGAGCACTCCATCCTCGGCCTCATCCTGGCCCAGATGGTCCTCGGCATCGTGCTCGCCCATGTCGGCATCGTCGCCGTCGCCCAGGTGCTGCACATCGGCCTGTCCTCCCTGCTGGTCAGCGCTCTCTTTCTCTGGCTGCTGGGGGCCACGCGGACAAATACAAACGCTTCTGGCGAATCCCCAGCCTTGCGCTAGACTGCCCCTCCCATGTCCGTTCCCCCCAGCCCCACCGCCGATGCGACCTCCAAAACCTGGAGCATGAGCGATCTGCTGGTGCTCACCAAATTCCGCCTCAGCGCCTTGGTCATCGTCACCACCTTTGTCGGGTTCTGGCTGCGTGTGGGCTGGCAGTTCGATGGCTGGCTGATGTTTCACACCATTCTCGGCAGTAGCCTCGCCGCCTTCGGAGCAGGGGTGTTCAATCAGCTCATGGAGATCGAGCCCGATTCGCGGATGACCCGCACGGCGGATCGTCCCCTGCCCTCGGGCCGCATTAGCCCCAGCGCCGCCTTTGGCATCGGTTGGCTGCTCAGTTCCTTTGCCCTTATTCACCTGGTGGCAAAGGTGAACTTCGAAGCCGCCGCCCTCACCGCCCTCACGCTGGCCGTTTATCTCTTCATCTACACCCCGCTGAAGAAACAATCCCCCACCAACACCCTGGTCGGGGCCGTTTCCGGAGCCTTGCCTCCCCTCATCGGCTGGGCCGGTGCTGCCGGACCTGTGATTGGCAGTGCCCCCCAGGTGCGTTGGCAGCTTCTGCTGGAGCCTGGAGCCATCTACCTCTTTGCCCTGCTCTTCCTCTGGCAGCTTCCCCACTTCCTGGCCATCAACTGGATGTATCGCGACGAATACCGCCGGGGTGGTTTTGTCATGTTGGCCAATGACGACGAAGCCGGTGTGCGCACCTCCAAGCACGCCCTCGCCTACTCCATCGCCACCTTGCTGCTGATGTTTTACCCCGTGCAGCAGGGCCTCGTCATCACCTGGCTGTTTCTCCCGCTGGCCCTCATCCTGGCCGGTTGGCTGTGCAAACTGGCCCTCGTTTTCCAAAAGAACCCCGAGCGTGTCACCGCCCGCAAGCTCTTCTTCTGCACCCTCATGTATCTCCCCGCCATTCTGATTGTCACGACACTCGCCTGGAAACGGTAGTCAAGCTTCCAAGGTTTGGCTCTCCACCTCGCCCGCGATAAAGTCACGGCTATCGGGAATGATGAACAGCACGCCAATTCTTCAAGGTTCCAAACGTGAGCCATTGAGAATAGGAACACCGTCTCTGACTTCGTTAAATTTATCCAGAACGTTAGTCGAAGTTGGCTTACGCATGGATAGAAGATCGGCAAAGGCTTCCTCTGGATTGGCAAAGGCACTCAGAGGCCGCTGACAAGCGGCATGCAGCAAGGCGACCGCACTTGAGGGGCCAATCGTAATCCGGTAATCCTGGGCAAAGACGCCATCACTCATCCGCCGCAAAGAACTGTGAATCTTGCCACCTTGACGCGTCAAGGTGATCAAAGTGGCAGGGCGGGCATCACCTGCGATCACGAAGGCACAAGCTTGAGCCTTTGAAGCATTCAGCTCTTCGAGCTGATCCAGCCTGTAAACTCTCCCATGATTATCCACGATCTCTGTGACTGGACTTGCGAAAGAATGCATATAACTCAATCGAAATTCTTTCTCCTCCGCGAGGTTATTCTTTAACATATCCTGCCAGACCGTAACGGGATAATCAGCACGAGAAAAATCCGTTCGATAGAGGCTGAGCCCCTCATCTAAAGATCCAAAGCTACAGGGACTTGAAGCATAAAGCTTAGCATCCACAATCTTGCGTCCACGTAGCATGCTACGCCCACCGAACCCGAAAGGCCGTTCCTCAATCCAAGGCGCAAAGAGCTGCTCAGCACCTAACTCTCCCGAGCGCCCCCCTCCGTAGGTGGCATCCCATACAAACCCGAAAGAGTCCTTCTCTAATTCAAATTTCATCTCGGGGCTCCATACCGAGAGAAACCCATGTGCAGCATCAGGGAGGCCATTGTGAATCTGACCAAAATTGATACCTCGCTTACCCTCCCCCCAACCAATAGCATGACAAAAATCTGCTGATTTAGGAATTTCAAAATCGTCAATAGCCCCACCTTCAGGACGTTTAACAAAGGCGAGACAGTGATTAAGCCAACGCATTTCGTAAGGCTTCAATTCCACTTGATACTTCATCTTTAAAACCTGGGAGGATTTGTCCCAAAGCAGTTCCGGTGAATGAAGCGCAGACCATGAACGAACACGAATCGCCGGAAATGGTTGATCTAAACCAAACGCATCACTGGCCGCTAACCAACATTCCCCATCTTCCAATCTCACGACCCCATCCGTGGGGCACTCAATCGTTCGCTGGCTCTCTGTCTGCAATCGTTGACAGCCCGCAGGAAGCGTGAGGCTAAACTCGATAGCCACGGTTCGCGGCTCAGCGCTCAAGTTGGAGACACCATCGATCGCATCATAACCAAGGGCGAGGCACGTTGATCGTTGGAAGAGTCTAGAAACCGCTATTTTCCCATCTTTAGTTTCCCCCTCGACCATTGCCACAAACGATGATCCCAACTGACCATCTGAACGATTCCAAAAGCGGCGGCTTCTGCCTTCAATGACTTCGTCTTGCACTTTCAATTCTCCAAAAGATGGTAATGTCTCGCCAACCTGAATTGAACCGTTTGAACGAAAGCTCCACTTCAGCTCGTCGTCTGCCTGGAGAGTCGCGCCAGGAAAGCTATGGCTCATCACATAGGAAGTCTTTGTCTTTTGAGGCGGCGGAGCTTTCGGGAGGAGTTCACTTTCAGGGCGAAGTGAAGCCAAGACTTTCTGGACATTCCACAGCGAGATGGAGCGGTTGTGATGTCCTGCCGCCAAACCCTTGCTATCTGGCGTAAACGCCAAACAAGTGACTTCATCGTCTTTGAGTTCGATCCCGCCCAACGGAATGCCCTGCCGCGCATCCCAGAAAAAGAGAAACTCAAACTGTTCACTGGTCACGACGGTGGTCATCAAAGAACCATCACTGCTAAAGGCAGCGGGAGGCCCAAAAGGAGTGGATGTAAAACCGTCTGAATATCCCGAGGCCGAGAACTCTCGGATTGCCTGGCCCGTCTCAGGGTCGAAGATGCGGATCGTTCTTGAGCTCCCTCCGGCACAGAGCTTTCTATCACTGGGCAGGGTTTGAAAGGGCTCCCCCCAAGGACTAGGATTCCGTTCATAAGATCGTATGACGCTCCCATTGGTCAAATCGATGTGTGCCATCCATACCGAAGCAAAAGACGCCACCCTATCCCCTGACAAAAACGTCGCCCATGAGACTGGCCACGCGGTTGTGCGCCCGAGTGTTTTTAGATCCAGAACCCGACTCTTTTCATGGCTTTCCCGAAAAAACCATCGTCCATTTCTACCCGTAATGACATGACTTCCGTCATCGTCAGCAAAGATTTTCAGGTTCGACATCTCTTCCATGGCTGGCCCCGTGAAAGCTTGGGAACCCTTGAGCACTTGCGGTGGACCGTTCACCGGCCGCATCTCAGGCAGGGTCCAGCGAATGAAATTGCGACAGTCAGAGGAAATCAGTTCACGACCTTGATTGACCAAAGCTGGGACTGAATACCCCGGATCCTCTTGATCGCATTGTAGGACAGCAGCAGCTTTTCTTGAAGCCAGATCCCAGATCACCATCGAATCCCACGCATGGCTTAATAAACGTTTACCACCATCAAGAAAGAGCAACGATCTGACTGGAGATTGGTGAAGAGAGACCGTTTGGGCAGGAATCGGTGTCCAAGTTCGGGTATCCAGGCGCGTAAAGCCACTTTCTTGGGCTAGAAGTAAAATATCACCTTTGGGTGAAAAAGCCGCCCCCAAGCAGCCTGTTGAAAAGCTCTTGAGCAATTTCCCATCTGGAAGGGAAATCAGTTTCGCGGAATTCCTCGAAGAGACGAAAAAGCAGCGGCCATCGGGCGAAAACAATGCCGCAGTGACTGGGAGATAGCCTCCATCATCGGACACCTCGCCATCTCCCTGAAATGCCAGCCTCCACGATTGCCCCTCCCTCTGATAGACTTGATAACTGGTCTGAAAATCCACCGCGCTAACAATGGCTAGCCATTGTTCGTCGAGGCTGGAGTGCATCCCCCCTAACTTCTCCATCAACACAGGCTCCGGCTTCAGATCCTCCTCTGAAAGACGAAAGAACTTCCTATCCTGAGCGGTCCCCGCCATTACCCAAATGGCATCCTGATGATACAGGAGTGATCCATCCAAGCCATGCACTCCCGGTATTGTGACCTGTTGGAGTTCTTTACCCGTCAAGGCATCCAAAAAACAAACGGTCAGCTGCATATCTTTATGCACAGCCACAGCGACCTTCTTGCCGTCAGGGCTGAAACTGACGTCACAGATCCTCTTCGTGTCAGGTTCCCATTTCCAAAGGCGCGTTTTGTCACTGAAACGATGGCATACGAGTCCGTGGGGCCTAAACCGCTTGTCCCTACCCGCAGTGGGATCTGATTCCATCTTGGGAACCTGCGAGCATATGAGAGCGCCGTCGGCGGAGACTGCCCATTCACCAGAGGCGTTCAACGTTCCAACAAACCGCACATCGCCGTCTTTATTGGACCACAGGCGTAGTGATCCATAAGGTCGCAGGCTCTGACTGAGGAGCAGCCCCGAAGGTAACCAGGATAAATTTTGGTCCTGACTTTGATGTCCTGTAGTCGGATCACCAAGGAAACCTATCAAGCCTGGGCGCTCTCGAGAGAACAGCTTTAAATTCGCGTCTAACTGAAAGTGCTCTTGAGCACAAACAGAAATCAGATTGACCCATACCAAAGCTAAAAAAAGTAACTTTACCTTCATAAAACAGATTTAAGAGCGGGTGATCAGTTGATAGGTGGTTTTGTCTTGAGACACCACTTTCAGCATGAAGCGAGTGGCTTCAGGGTCCGAAAAAATCTTCTGGACCTGATCGATCGTCGAGACTGACTGCCCATTGATAGCGAGTAATTGATCTCCCTCTTGCAATTGCTTTTGGGCTGCTCCTGCCGGATAACTTTGAGCAATCAACACCCGTTTCTCTCGCACATCAGTGAGCTTGAGTTTGATCCGCAGAGCATCAGTCAACATCATGACCCGTAAGCCAGGAAAAACTTCCAGCCCTGAAGGCTGCGTCTGAGCTTGATATTTCTCCACCTCAGGAGGAATGCCTAGCAGCACCTTCCATGAGATCTCTTGGCCTTCACGCAATCCGTTGATTGAGACTTCGGCTTGAGGGGCTTTAGACGCTAGCACCAAGCGTAGATGCGTTCCGCTGCGGATTTTACGTCCATTCACTTCCAAGATCACATCGCCAGGCTGAAACCCTGCTTTATCTGCAGGACTAGCAGCCATAATGTCCGTGATAACGATGCCCATCCGACCTGTCGGAACCCCAGCTTTTTTTAACTCACTCGCGGCTAGCTCTGCATATCGGATGCCTAAATACCCACGAACGACGATCCCATACTGCACCAGGTCCTCAGCCACTTTGAGAGCTAGGTTGATAGGAATCGCAAAGCCAATATTTTCTCCCATGTAGCGTGCGGTATTGACTCCGACAACCCGGCCCAGACCATCCAAGAGAGGGCCGCCAGAGTTCCCTGGATTAATGGCCGCATCGGTCTGGATGAAGTCTTCCAATCCGTTGCGGATCAACCCTACCGTGGAGCGCCCCGTCGCACTCACGACGCCCATCGTGAGCGTCTGTTCCAATCCAAAGGGGCTGCCGAGCGCCAACACGACGTCTCCGACACGCACGTTTGAGCTATCAGCCAACGTGGCCGGGGCTAAATCTTGAGCTTCCACTTTGAGCAACGCCAGATCAAATATGGGATCCCCTCCCACTACGACCGCAGCGAGTTCATCTTCGGATGTTCTTAATCTCACGGTGATTTTGGCCGCATCGGCCACCACATGATGATTGGTTAAGATGTAGCCGGACTTGGAAATGATGATCCCTGAGCCGTTCCCACGGTTTTTCGGTAATGATTCCTCCATCTCTTCACCCAGATCAAAGCGCGGAAGCTTCGACTTCGAAGCTTCGTCCTCACGCACCTCCTCTGCTGCAGCTTCAGTGAGGACGGTCACCACGCTATCCTGGATTCTTTCCACCGCATCACTGTAGCTGAGCACCACCTGGGAAGCGCCGGGTAATCGGGCTGGATCACGAACCACCTCCAGTTCACTGCCCAGATCAGCCGCCGAAAGACTGCCCCCTAGTCCTAAAACGGTCACTACCCCAGCAAGAAAGCTTCCCCGCCCCCTGGGTCGTAATGGCAACTCCATCTTCCAAGAAATCCTACCGATCATTCCTTCAAATAAAACGCGTATTAAAAAAGCCCAGTCTTTTATTGATGGATGAGCTACATTCTCATTCAACGACGTGAAGGAAGGAATGTCCTGACAAGCCAGTGCGACTTTCCGGAGGAACACTTCCGAGCGCCCCCTTTGCGACCTCCGCTAGGCTCCACAGGCCACTAGCCCTTAAATCCGTCGAAGTCAGCATCATCCTCCAGACGTAACTCATTCGACATCCGCTTTTCCCTCGTCATTATTGAATCCCCTCATGTCCGATTCCCCTTCCCCGAAACCCTCTCTCACGCCTTGGGCCATCTGGATTCCCATCATCATTGCGGTGCTGGGGGTGGTCGTGTTTTACAACTACTTGCTGGCCATGCAGCAGCAGGCCCGGAGTGAGGAAAAGGATCGGCCGGCTTTCCTGGGCCGTTTGGAGCGGGATCTGGAGCTGACCGAGCGCAATGGCAAGACGGTGCATCTGGATCAACTGCGCGGGAAGATCCTCCTGGCCTCCTGGGTTTACACCCGCTGCCCCCGTGGTTGTGCCGGTGTCATCGCCAAGCTGAAGAAGCTGCAGGAAGAGTATCGGGGCAATCCCAACATCCACTTCGTCTCCTTCACCCTCGACCCCGATGACACGCCTGAGATGATGCAGCTCTTTGCCCGCGGCATTGATGTGAAGGATACCGATCCCTGGTGGTTTGTGAATGGCAACAAGGATGAGGTGCGCCGTTACATGACGCAGTTTTTTAAATTCCGCCCGGTGCAGGACCTCCCGGAAGCGGATCGCCTCTCTCCCGATGATAAATACATCCATGACCTGCGCGTGGCGCTGGTGGATTCCAAAGGACACGTGCGCGGCACCCTCTACGATCTGATGAATGCCGACCCCCAGTTCCAGGATTACTTCGAGGCCCAACTGCGCAAAGACCTGAACTACCTGCTCAAAGAAAAAGAGAAGGAGACAGACGAGAAAGCTCCATGAACTAGCTGAGCGATGGAGGAACAGTGGTTAAGCTATGGCTGAGCCGTTGTTTTCCAACCATCGCTCAACCACTCAGCCATCGTTTAGCCACAGCTCAACCACCCCATGACTGTTTACGATCTGCCTCCCATCAACGCCACGTTGAATGCCTGCGCCACGGTGTTCATCATCCTCGGCCTCATCTTCATCAAAGCGGGCAAGAAGAAAGCCCACATCGCCTGCATGGCCACAGCGCTGATGTTTTCAGCCGTGTTCTTGGGCTGCTACCTGTATTATCATTTCCATGTGCTGCATGTGAAGTTTGCGGGGACCGGCCCCATCAAGACCTTCTACTATGGGCTTCTCATCAGCCACGTGTTCTTGGCGATTGTGAATCTCCCCATGATCATCATGACGGTCATCCCTGCCCTGCGCCAGCGTTGGGATAAGCACATGCGCATCGCGAAGTGGACGGCCCCCATCTGGCTCTATGTCTCCATCACTGGCGTCATTGTTTACATGATGTGCTACCAGTGGTATGGCCCGCCGATTCGCTAACCACGAAGCCTAAGGCAAGCTGTCGAGCCCGACTGCTCACTTCAGATCCGCCCACTCAATGCGCCGGATGCGCAGCCGATTCAGGCCGCCCACGTGGGCATCTCCGGCGCAGTAGGCCAGCAGCACGGCATCTTCGACAAAATGAAGAGCCGTGTAGCAATACCACCCCTCGGGATCAGACTCGATCACCTTCTTAGCACTCCAGGTGTGACCGCCGTCGTCTGAAAGACCGATCACTAAGGGCGTGCGCTTCTTCTCCACGAAGGGAAAGTCACCGCTGTGATCATTCCACACCGCCAGGAGGGCCGAACCACGGGGCAGTCTCTTCAGACTGGCTGGAGAGGCGGGGGAGTTCAGCGGCCCCGGAGCTACCGGCGTCCAGCTCTCCCCGCGATCCTTCGAGCGGCACTCATACTGCACCCCTTGATCCGTGCGGAAGAAACTGAGTAGAGAGCCATCCTCGAGCTCCACGATCCCTGGTTCCTGCAAACCGGTGCGCGTGCTCGGCACTGGTAGAGCCTGCCACTGCGGGGCCTCTTTCCAGGTCTTGCCTTCATCGTCAGAGATCACCCACAGGGCGATGGCTCGGCTATCGAAGGACTTGCTCGTTTCTGGGTCCGCATTTCGCGCGCGGTGGGAGGCCAGTGGAGCAATCAAGCGTCCGCTGCGATGTTGGATCACGCGGTCATTGTTGAGCACGAAGTAACCCGGAGCCTCCAACATGCGCACCGGTTCGCTCCAGGTCGCCGCTTCATCGTCGCTGAAGCACACATGCGGCCGACAGTCTAACCAGGTATTTTTCAACAAGTAAAACAATGCGATGCGACCACTCTGCAGGCGCAGGAGCGAGACACTCATCACATTGGCCCCCTGGTGATTTTCTAAAAGAGTCCGCGGCTCACGGCTCCAAGTGCGTCCACCATCCTGGGACTCGAGGGCCACGATCCGTGCCGCGCTGTGATCCGAAGCCCCCCCATAAAACTGGGTGTAGAGATACAGCAGGTGACCGGACTTGAGCGTGATGAAAGCTCCCTCCGAGTTACGGGGAAACTCCTTTGTGGGTTCCAGATTAAGCACCACCTCACCGGCAGCCGCAGCGTGCAAGTGAACAGCCAGGATCAAGGACCAGAAATAACGCATCTGCTACCTACGTGCGCATCCGGCCCTCACTTCATGCGAAAGGCTCGATAAAATCTCTTGCGCCTCCCCATGCGCAGGCTGGACTCTGAGGCATGGCCTCAAACCTCGAAGCGCTTCGCCTCGCCCTGCAACATTCCCCCGACAATGTGCCTCTCCTGCTGCTGTTCGCTCAAGGCTGCATGGATGAAATGATACCGGATGAAGCGGAGGAGGCCTATAGCCGTGCCCTGAAAAACGAAGCCGGAAATCCTGAGGCCCGGCTCGGCATGGCGCGTGTGGCGCTCCTGCAAGGCCGAATCTCCGAGGCCGCCGTACGTGCCGAGCAGCTTGTGGCGGAAAAGCCGGATTACGGCCCTGGCTATGTCCTCCTGGCACGCATCCTCATGACTGAGGGGGACCTCCGGCGCGCACGGAACCTTTACGATAAAGCCCTCTCTTTGAATGCCTCTCTGGCCGATCCAGGGCTGGAAAAGGATCTGAAAAACGTCAAACCGACGGACGATGCCGGTGGTGGCCGAAAGAAAGCCGGCCTCACCTCCTCCGGCAGTTTGATCGAGGCGCCTGAAGAGGATGAGGAAGACGATGATCATCCCCTGGGGGGAGCCGCCTTTGATCTGGGTTTGGCGGATTTTGAAAAGCCCAAGCTCAACTTCGCCTCCGTGGGGGGCATGGAAGCGCTGAAGGAAGAGATCCGCATGAAGATCATGTATCCGCTTCAGCACGCGGAACTCTTCAAAGCTTACGACAAGAAAGTGGGTGGCGGGGTGCTGCTCTACGGCCCACCGGGATGTGGCAAGACCCTCATCAGCAAAGCCACAGCGGGTGAGATCAAGGCCAACTTCATCGCCCTCGGTCTGCACCAGATCCTGGACATGTGGATCGGTAACTCGGAGAAAAACATGCACGAGGTCTTCGAACTGGCGCGCAAAAACGCCCCCTGCGTGCTGTTCTTTGACGAAGTGGATGCCCTCGCCGCAGACCGTCGTGACCTGCGTCAAAGTGCAGGCCGTAACCTCATCAATCAGTTCCTCTCTGAGATGGATGGGGCGGACTCTCAAAACGATGGCGTGCTCATTCTGGGCGCAACCAATGCTCCGTGGCACATTGACCCCGCTTTTCGTCGGCCGGGTCGGTTTGACCGCACCCTCTTCGTGCCCCCACCCGATGAAGTGGGTCGGGCTTCCATCATCGAAGTGATGGCGGAGAAAAAACCCATCGGCCAACTCGATCCGCGTGCGCTGGCCAAGAAGACACCGGAGTTCTCCGGGGCAGATTTGAAGGCCGTCTTCGACCTCGCTACCGAGGAAGTGCTGACGGAGGCCATGAAAAACGGCAAAGTCGTGCCCCTCACCACCAAGGACCTCATCAAGGCCGCCTCACGCCATAAGCCGACCACGAAGGCCTGGTTTGAAAGCGCCAAGAACTACGCCATGTATTCCAACCAAAGTGGCTTCTACGATGACGTGCTCAAGTATCTGGGACTGATCAAACGCTAACCGTCCCCCCATGCACGACTCCGACTACTCCAGCGCAGGCTCTCACTTTGCCCGTGGTCGTCTGCTTCAGTCTCAGCATCGCTATGCCGATGCCATCCGCAGCTACAAGCAGGCGCTGGAGCTGGACCCTGGTCACACTCCCAGTTATGTCATGCTGGCGCTGTGCTGGCTGAACGAAGAGGATACCGCAGCTCAAGCCGTGGATGCCGCTCAGCGTGCCGTCGGCCTGGAGCCGGAGGATGTCTTGGCCCGCAGTGTCCTCGCCCTGGCCCTGAATGCCCGTGCCAAAGATGGCCAGACCTCAGCCATCCGTGAATCCCTCAAGCATGCGGAAGAAGCGGTGGGCATCGATCCTGACAATGACTTTGCCCACGCCGTGGCAGGCCGCATCCACCTGCGCCTGCGCGAGTATGCCGAGGCGGAGGTCTGTGCACGCAAGGCTCTGGAGTTGGACACGGAAAACACCATGGCCGCTGAAGTCCTCTCGGCGGCGCTGCTGATGCAGAAGAAGGATGGCGACCACAAAAGCCTGATCGAGTATCAACTTCAGCGGGACCCCGATGATGACAGTGCGCATACCAGCGCGGGCTGGCAGGCGCTGATGGAAGGCGATCATAAACGCGCCAACCAACACTTTCTCGAAGCTCTGCGCCTGAGCCCCATGAGCGAAAGCGCCCGCATGGGCTTGGTGGAGTCCTTCCGAGCGCGTTCGTCAGTTTACCGGCTGCAGCTGCGCTTCGCGCACTTCATGAATCAGTTCACCGAAGGGCGGCAAAACGCGATCATGTTTGGCGGCTTTATCGCTTACAAAGTGGTCAGTACCTTGTTAAAAGACGTCTCGCCTGTGCTCAGCGGCCTTGTCATTGGCATGTGGCTGGTCTTCGCCCTGTGGTCCCACCTGGCCCGAGGCTTCAGTTCCTTCTTCATTGTCATGGATCGCTTTGCCCGTCAGGCCCTGCGCCCGCGTGAGTATTGGGAGGGCGTGGTGGTCGGCGGATTAATTTTCGCATCGTTAGTTAGTCTGATTCTCGGCTTCGTCTGGAAGATTGAAGCCGGAAGCTACGTCGCGCTGGTTCTGCTTCTGGCCGCCGTGGCCAATGCCGCCGCCTTCACCAACGACCACCACTTCGGCCGCCATCTCTACAACATTGCCGGTGCCATCGCGGGGTTTGGAGCCGTGTATTTGGCCGTTGCCGTATTCAGTCCGCTGCATCTTCCCTCGGCTCAGCTTCTCGGCATCCTGGCATTGCTCATCGGCGTCATCGTCAGTTGGTTACGCCCCTTTCGGGTGCTGTATGCGTGATGCAGAGAGCCCGCATTCTGCATGAAGGTTCACAGCCTAACATTCGAGACTTGCTAAAAAAAGCCGCTCCGGTTAGCCTACCCGAGAACCCCTCTTCAGCCTATGTTGGAAGTCCTGTTGGCGATTCTCCTCCCCATCCTGCTGGTCTGCGGGATCATCGGGTTGATCATTTACCAAGCTGTCACACGCGGCTATCAAATGCGTGAGCTTTGTGATCACGGTGTCGAAACCACGGGCGTCATCCGCGAAAAGCGCAGCTACAACCCGCAGTCCGGCAGCCGACGCTACAAGCTGGCTTACACCTACACGGACTCCGTCGGCGCGAGTCACAGCCACACCTCCGTGGTCACCTCCAGCGTTTATGATCAGCATGAGGAGGGCGGGCCCATCTCAGTGGTTTACTCCTCCCGCACCCCCTCCATCAGCGCGCCTCTGTATCTGGTAGAACAGAGCCGGGATGCCCTGAAGAAGGGGTGAGTCAGGAATGAATCGTTAGGCCTGACGGATTCACATGCGCCGACATCAGGGCTTTCTCAAGGCTTCATCAGATAACCGAAGAAGTCCTTCAGGTCGGCATCGCTCATGCCTGTAGTGAGGGCCTCGGGCATCATGGAAACAGGGGAGGCTTCCAGCTTCTCGATCTCCGCTTGTTTCACGGAGGTCTTGTTGCCGGCGATGTCCTTGAGCACGATGCCGCTGGCGTCTTGCGCATCCATGATGCCGGTGAGCATCTGGCCATTTTTCAGCTTCACGATGTAGTTGCCAAATCCCTCGCGGATTTCCAGGCTTGGATTGAAGATGTTATCCAGCCAGAAATCGGGGTTGGTGCGATCATAGCCCGTGAGTTCAGGACCGATCGAGTTGCCCTCGCCAAACAATTTATGACAAATGGCGCAGCGTCCCATGAACTGGAGCTTGCCCTTGTCTGGATCACCCAAGCCTGTCTTCAGCACGGCCTTGATGCGGGCCATCTCTTTCTCCTTGGCTTCCGTGGGGCCTGTCGCCAGCAGCGTCTTCCAGTGGCGATCAATGGCGGCATCGATCTCCGCATCCTTGTAGAGGCTGAGTTGCCGGGCCGTATCCACACTGATGTGTTTGGCCTGCACGTTGCCTTCATTGACGAAGTGCACCAGCATCTGTGCCCACTCCTTGCGCCCCGCTAGGACACGCAGGGCATCCTCACGCAGAGCTTTGTCACCGGCAATACGCGCCTCGTAACCTTGCAGCAGTGCCTGGGCGATGCGCTTGTCTTCAAACTTGGCCGCTGCATGCAGCACACCCCGCTTGAGGCTAGGGCTGGTGGTGCTGCTGCTCAGGATGGCCACCATCGGCGCGATCGCTTCCTGTTTGTTCAGCTCAGCCATTGTCTTTGCCACACTGATGCGCTGGGCATTCGAGGCGTCCTTATCTCCCAGCACCTTGAGCGCTTGCTTCAAAGCATCGGCGCTGCCCGTGCGCAGCGCCAGCGTCAGATCCCCGCCGGACTCTTTCATGAGGTAATCCTGAAGCGCTTTGGACAGAGACTCCGGTAGCGGTGGCATCTCAGTGCCTTCAAAGGCAGCGGCCAGCCCCGCGATCACTTGGGCGCGAGTCTCCGAGTCACTGCCCAGCGCGAGCAAATCCGCGCAGGATTGCAGATTCTCCGCACCTCCAGCCATGGCATAACGTTGAGTGAGTTTCTTGGCCAAGGTCTCACGGAAGACCTCCGACTTCACAAAAGCGGCATCCTCTTTCAAGAAGGCAAAAACAGCGTCTCGCTCTTTTTCCGACTTGGACTCCAGGGTCCACCAAGCCAACAACGGCAGGTGACCGCTGGCATCCTCATCCCCCACAGCGCTCCAGAGCAGAGGCAGCGCATCGTGAGCCGAGAGACGTTTGGCTGAGGCTAAGATCTGAGCCCGCACCTCGAGATGTTTTTCCGACTTGGCCAGACGGACCAAAGCTTCCGAACCTCGACGCTGCTCGCCGATGATCTTCACTGCCCAGCGGCGCACATAAGGATCCTCGGCCGAGAGCAGACCATCCACCAGCGAATCGTCCGCAGCCCCGAGCATATCGAGCGTCCACAGCGCATCCAAAGCATAGGTCCCCTGCCCTTCCACTTGCTTTTTCAGCGGTTCTTTCAGCTCCGTCAGACCACGCCAAGCAATCTCCAAAGCCGCCTGCTTTCTAAACCATTCGTTAGGCGAAGTCAGATACCCGAGCAACTCCTCTGGCGCAGCCTTGGCCAGATCGAAGGGCTTCAGCTTCGGTGAACCAGCAGCAGGACGCACACGGTAGATGCGGCCGCTGGTCTTGTGCCAGTCGTCCACCGGGCTCACGTGACTGAGGCGCGTATCATACCAATCGGCCATGTAGAGGCCGCCATCGGGGCCCACGCCAGTCCACACAGGGCGGAACCAGCGGTCCGGTGATCCCATCAAATTCTCTTCATCCTTCGTGCGGAAGGTGGAGCCATCCGGGATCACTTCGCTGACATACACCACATTGGCCAGGGAGTTCGGTGCGATGATCTTTCCCTCGTAGGAGGAACCGAGAAGTCCCCCTTCATACACCGTGAAAGCTTGAGGAAAACGTTTCTCATCGCCTTCGTGCTTCATGTGCTCGAACCACCCAAAGGCATAGGGATTGGTCAGAGGACCATGCTTGCCCCAGCCTTTGATGCCGTAGCTGCCCTGCTCATAGTGCATGCCACGGGTCTTGCCATTGTTCGTGCCGGAAAAGACGCGACCTTTGCTGTCAATGTCGAGGCTGAAGGTATTGCCACCGCCTTCGGCATAGATTTCAAAGAGCTTCGTTTTCGGATGATAGCGCCAGATGCATTGCCCTTCCCAGCGCACATTCTTGGTGGCCGCACTGGAGATGTTGCCTGTCGTGGTGCTGCCATTGGCTCCATACAGCCAGCCATCCAGGCCCCACTGGAGATTGGTCGCGACTGCGTGGGTATCCTCCAATCCGAAGCCGCTCAGCTCCACCACCGGATCGCCTTCGGGTAAGCCGTCCTGGTTCGCATCCGCATAGCTGAGTAGGTAGGGCGGATTCAGCACCCAGATGCGCCCTTGGCCGGGCAGAGCCGCGCTCGCGATGTTCAGCCCTGTGATCACATCCGTATGCTTATCGAAAGCACCATCGCCATCGGTATCTTCAAAGACGGTGATCTTATCCGCGCCCTTTTCACCTCGTGGAGGTGGCAGAGGCACCTTGTCAAACTTGGCCCGCAGGTGCTGATCGTAGCTGATGATCTTCAGGCCTGCCGGGAACTGATACTGGCGATACATCGTGACCCACATGCGGCCCTGGGAATCCCAACTCGCATAGAGCGGCTGCTCCACCGCAGGCTCGGCCGCCATGAGATCCACGGCCACATCGCTGCGGGTGGTGAAGAGCTTCACCGCCTCCTGGGGCGGAGTTGGCGGGGTATCATCGGCCATCACGCCACGCCCCTTGCGTGTCTCCATGATCTTTTTCACCTCCTCATTCCCCGCCACCGCGTCCGGTGACTGAGCGGCCAGAGAACATGACCAGGAGAGGCCTAAACAAGCGGGGAGGAAATAGCGGGCAGAAATCATCGCAGGAAACAACAACACACCGACGGGCCGTTTCTTGCGGCCTTGTGGCCGGATGGCGTATTCCTGTGATGTGAGCCCTCGAAAGTGATGAGGGCACTCCTGCCCGCATTTAGAAGGCCGAGCGAGCTTCCAATCACCCCAAGACCACGAAAAG